>JBGSTQ010000005.1:0-4298 GCA_041736375.1 Thiobacillaceae bacterium | reverse complement strand
TCAGTCGCGCCTGTCCGAGCTGGCGCGCGCCCGGCTGAAAGTCATCTTCGAGCATACCGACGGCTTCGAGATCGCGCGGCAGGACCTGCTGCTGCGCGGACCCGGCGAACTTCTGGGCAGCCGCCAGAGCGGCTTGCCGATGCTGCGCTTTGCCGACCTGGAGCGTGACGTAACCTTGCTGGAAAAGGCCCGCGATCTGGCGCAGCGTTGCCTGAGCGCGCATGCCGATGTCGCCGACCGGCACCTCGAGCGCTGGCTGAAGCAAAAACAGCCGCTCACCGCCCTCTAGGCCCCGCCAAGCCACCGGCTTTGGCATAATGCGGGCTGACTGAATTCCGGAAATGCGTTGTGCCAAAATCCCAGCGGGGGTGGCTGAGTCACCCCTTCCAAGTTCCGCGAGAAGTACGCCACTGGCTGTCTGACAAGGGTTCGCTGACGCGGCGGCTGAGGGCGCGTTGCGCGACCTTCGGGGTCCTGCCGGTCGCGACCGGATTGTCACGCCCCAACCTGGATGAGCGGGCCCTGCTTGGATTGAGGCCTGGCGCGAAAGCCTATGTGCGTGAAGTACAGCTGATCTGCGCGGGTGTTCCCGTCGTCTTCGCGCACAGCGTGCTACCGATTCGCAGCCTGCGTGGCGGCTGGAACGGGGTCACTCGGCTGGGCAGCCGGCCCCTGGGAGATGCCCTGTTCAACAATCCGCGCATCAGCCGCAAGCCGCTGGATTACCGTTGCCTGCGTCCTGCTCATCCCCTGTTTCGCAGGGTACGGCACCATCTTCCGGTGACCGCAACGCGATTGTGGGCGCGGCGTTCGCTGTTCTGCCTCAGGGGTCATCCACTGCTGGTGACCGAAGTGTTCCTGCCGGCCATTCAAACCCTATGATGCCCAGCGAGCGCCTTTCCCACTACGCAAGGCTGATGCGCCTGGACAAGCCCATCGGCATCCTGCTGCTGTTGTGGCCGACGCTCTGGGCTCAATGGCTGGCAACGCAGGGACGTCCGCAATGGCTCATCCTGCTGATCTTCGTGCTCGGCGTCGTGCTGATGCGTTCGGCGGGTTGCGTCATCAACGACTATGCGGATCGCGAATTCGACCCCCATGTGGCGCGCACCCGCAACCGTCCCCTGGCAGCGGGCAAGGTCACGCCGCGGGAGGCTTTGCTGCTGGCCGGCGGTCTGGCGCTCCTGGCTTTTCTGCTGATCCTGCCGCTCAACCGGCTGGTGCTCGGACTGTCGGTGGTCGCGCTGTTTCTCGGGGCCAGCTACCCGTTTACCAAGCGTTTTTTCGCCATTCCCCAGGCCTACCTGGGCATCGCCTTCGGCTTCGGCATACCCATGAGCTATGCGGCAGTGGCGGGCTCGATTCCGCTGGAGGCCTGGATTCTGCTCGCCGCCAACATGTTCTGGGCCATCGCCTACGATACCGAGTACGCTCTGGTGGATCGCGAGGATGACCTGAAAATCGGGATCAAGACTTCGGCGATCACCTTCGGCCGTTACGACCTGGCCGCCATCGCCCTGTGTTATCTCGTAGCGCTGGTTCTGCTCGGCTGGGTCGGGTTGCGGCTGCAACTGGGTGCGGCGTATTTCGGCGGGCTGCTGGTCGCTGGCGCGATTGCCCTGTATCACCTCGTGCTGATCCGGCAACGCGATCCGGCAAAGTGCTTCCGTGCCTTCCTTCACAACACCTGGTTCGGCGCCGTCATTTTTGGCGGCATTGTCGCCGATTACCTGCTTCAGGGGATTTGACAGGCCACACGGGTAAGCTGACTGTTCGGGTAGGCCGATTTCAGCTCATAGAGGTTTTTCAGCGCGTCACCATCTTCGCTGCGGATGACGAAGTAGAAATCCGTCCCCTGCCGCGGCTGCTGTTCGATGCGCGTACCCAGCACCCCTTTGCTTTCAGCCTCGCGCATTCGCCGTCGCGCCGTTTCCTCGCCGGCATAAAGGCCGAGCGAGATGGCATTCCTCCAGGCTCCATCGGTGACCACAAATACCTCCTCCAGGCCTGCCGCGGTGAATTCGCTCATCTTCAGCGCCGCTGATTCCGCGCTCGGCAAGGGCGGAAAAATCACCCAGTAGCGGGTATTCACCGGAACTTCAGTAAACGACATCACGCGCTCGCTGACGACGGCTTTCAACTGTTCGCGGGCCCGCTCCAATTCCGGCAAGGTCAATCCGCGCCATTCGACGCAAAAAGCGCCGGCCACATCTGCCGCTTGTGCGGGCGTTGCCGGGCGCGAGGCAGCCTGGCTGCGCAGACTCAGCCGTTCGACGTTCAGCGGTGCGCGCTGGTCCGACACGGAGGGCGCCGGCAAATGATCACGCCCGATGAAAAAAGCTGCCAGCAACAGATTCAGCACCAACAGGGAAAGTGCGAGCCATTTCATTCTTGATCACCTGCCGATGCCGCGATGTGTATGCCTTCGAGAACGAGTTCGGCGACCGGTTCCGCAGGAAACGACAACAAGGGCAGCACGAGTCCGGCATCGCCTCCGGTCACGAAACAGCGCGGTTCACCTTCACCCAAGGCTGTCAGCCGGGCATGCATCAGGGTAACCGCACCGGCCAGCGCAGTCACCGAACCGCTGCGGACCGCATCCGCGGTATTGCAGGGGAAGGGCCTGACCTGGCCGGCGGCCGGCCCCACCAATGCCGTTCCTTGCGACAGGGACGTTTCCATCATCCCCCTTCCCGCAACAATGATGCCGCCGAGGAAATGGCCTTCAGACGTCAAGGCATCCACCGTCATCGCGGTTCCAGCCGATACCACCAGACACGTCTCCCGGCTTCGCTGGCGCGCACCCAGCAGTGCCATCCAGCGGTCGACTCCCAACTGTTGTGGCGGGCTGTAATGATTGATCACCCCGCACTGGTGCGCACCCGTCACCAGCCAGTGCAATGTCAAACCCGCGATCGAAAGCGACTGCTCGATAGCATGGTCGCGCGTCCCGCCGGCTACGCTGGCAATCCAGCATTGGCCTGCGTTACCGAGGTTTCCGGCCGCTTCGGCCAGGCTGCCGAGATCGTCGTGGAACGCGATACCCCGCTCGACCCAGCGTGAGCCCTCGACTCGTGCCCATTTGATCCGCGTATTTCCTGCGTCGATCAGCAGCAAGGACGCGATCATGGCGCGTCACCCGCAGGGCGCAAGCGGATCTCGCCACCGCTGTATACGCGCTGACGGCCCTGTGCGTCCCTGAGGACGAAACCGCCGGTTTCATCGATGCCGTTCGCATGACCGGTCAGCGTTCGTCCATCCGGCATGCTCAAGTTCACCCGATGGCCCGCGTAGGCATCGAGAAGCATCCAGTCTTCCCGCAAGGCAGAAAATCCCTGTTCCCGCAGTACACCGACTACCTGATCGAGTTCTTCCAGGCAGGCGGCGAGCAACTGATTGCGGCCTGCCGTCACGCCCATTTCAGCAAGATCAACCACGGCCTGATCGATCTCGTCACGACATTCCGGGGCCAGACTGACGTTCAATCCTATGCCCACGACAGCGAAGGATGAACCATGCGGATCGCCCTGTACCTCGACCAGAATGCCGGCCAGTTTGCGGTAGTCGAGCAAAATGTCATTGGGCCACTTCAAGCTGACCTTGTGAACGCTGAAGCGATTGACGGCGCGCGCAACCGCCAGACCGACCGCCAGGCTCAGCCCGCTGATCTCCTGAATCCCCTGCTCGAAACGCCACAGAACGGAGAAAGTAAGACTGCCGCCCAGCACCGAGCGCCATTCCCTGCCCCGCCTTCCCTTGCCCTGAAACTGGTGTTCCGCGCACAACACGCTGCCGCTTTGCGCACCGGCGATGGCATCGCGCATCAATGCCACGCTGGTCGAATCGACGACATCCACGATTTTCAGCCGGTATTGATCCTTGAGGTCGCCGAGCAAGCCCTGGACAGCCTCCTGGTCCAACCATTCCACCTGATCCGCAAGGCGATAACCGCGGCCCTGCACCGCATGAATGCGGATGCCCATTTGCTGGGCCAGGGCGAAGGCATTGCATACACTTGCGCGCGACAAGCCGAATTTCTCGGCCAATGCTTGACCGGAATGAAAGCGGCCATCGGACAATTGGCGCAGGATGGGCAGAAGGACAGCAGGAAAACGGGTCATCACGGCGACATTGTACCCATAGCGGCAATCGGGTTTCCGCAATAAAAAACCCCCTCTTAGTGGGAGGGGGTTTTGAGTCCCGAAGGGTTGAGTTCTTCGGGAGGGATAAGGAGTCTGACGATGACCTACTTTCACAGGCGAGTTGCCTACTATCATTGGCGCGGGAGCGTTTCACCG
>JBGSTQ010000003.1:0-3613 GCA_041736375.1 Thiobacillaceae bacterium | reverse complement strand
CGGTGAAACGCTCCCGCGCCAATGATAGTAGGCAACTCGCCTGTGAAAGTAGGTCATCGTCAGACTCCTTATCCCTCCCGAAGAACTCAACCCTTCGGGACTCAAAACCCCCTCCCACTAAGAGGGGGTTTTTTATTGCGGCGCCCATTGAATAAGTGGGCATCTATTACTTTTGTTGAATATCCGTCTATCTCCGGAATCGATAGATTTGGATTGTGGGCCGTCGGCTCACGAATTCTGTCAATTCACAGGTATTGGAGGAATCATGAAAAAGTTAATAGGGAGTTTGCTGCTTGCGGGTTGTTTTTATGCAGGTGCAGTTTGCGCGGCCGTGAATATCAATACGGCTACCCAGAGCGAGTTGGAATCGGTCAGGGGAATTGGGCCATCGAAGGCCAAGGCGATAGTCGACTATCGGGAGAAGGGAGGCAGTTTCAAGAGCCTCGATGATCTTGATAACGTGAAGGGGTTTGGCAAAGCGGCGATCGACAAGCTGCGCGGTGAGTTGACTGTCGAAGCTGAAAAATCAAGGAAGCCCTGATTTTTCCAACGGGGCCGCGCGTGTTCGTTAGCATGCGCGGTTCCCATAATGATGATCACAATGTGGGTTGTGCTAGGATTTTCACGTTACAGGCGACTGTTGTCGCATACTTTCATGCGCAGGTATTAACAGGCACAGTTTGAATCACCATGAAAAAAGCACATAACCTTGATGAACTCATTGATCTGGTTCACCAGGCAGTTTACGAAGTCGACGAGCTTCGCGCCTGTCTTGAACACGATGACGACGAAATGTCGACCTATTCTCCCTATCTTGATCCGCTCGACAAGATGCTGCGAGAACTCTACGAGAAAATGACTGCCGGGACGTATCAGGGCACTGGTCAGGGCGATGATTTGCCGTTCATGGCCTTGTTCAAGCGCCATGAGCGCGACATTCCGTTTCGCGAACTGCTTCGCACCATCAACGCGACCCATCGGGAAGGCTTCGAGCCTTAAGGGACTCCGTTCACTGCGGGCTCGCGCCGATATGGAAGCACCGCCTGATCATTCGGTACGTAGCGCATCCACCGGGTTGAGCCGCGCCGCGCGCATGGCGGGTACGACGCCGGCAGCCAGACCGATCAGCACCGACACGACCAGTGCCCCGAGCGCATAATCCCACGGTGTATTGACCGGCAGGCCGCTCACCGCGGCCTTCAGCAGCCATGCAATGCCGGCACCGATGGCCAGTCCGCCCAATCCGCCCAAGGTGGACAGAACGGTGGATTCCATCAGGAAGAGGGTGCGGATGCGCGCCCGTGTCGCGCCCAGTGCGGTGAGCAGGCCGATTTCGGCGACGCGCTCGGCGACCGCGATGTGCATCAGCGTGACCATTCCAACCGCGCCCACCAGCAGGGAAATTCCGCCGAGCGCGGCCACGGCGAAGGTCAGAACGTCCAGTACCGTGCCCAGCGTGTCCAGCATCTGCTGCTGCGGTGTCAGGGTGAAATCCTCGCGGCCGTGGCGCGCCACCAGAATTCGTTTGGCATCCGCGACTACCGCATCGAGCGGCGCGCCGGGCCGGTAGGCGATGTGGATTTCCATCACCCCCTCGCGGTTGAAGACTTCCAGCGCGCGTGCGGTGGGGATGTAGACCGTATCGTCGAGATCGAAGCCCAGCACCTGGCCCTTCGGTGCCATGACGCCGATCACGCGGAAGCGGTGACTGCCTACCTGCAGGGTGGCGCCGAGCGGGTTGGCGCTGCCGAACAGTTCGCTGCGAACTTTCGCACCCAGCACAGCATACGCGCGCGGATTGCGCGGATCGTCGGCGGGCAGGAACTGACCGACCGCCACGCGCATGTTGAACGCGCGCGAAAAATCCGGCCCCTCACCGTACACCGTCACGCGACGGCTGCGGCCGTGAGCGCGGATCTCCGCATTGCCCATCACCCCGGCGTTGATGTACTGCGCGTAGCGCGAGGTCTTGAGGGCCAATGAGTCCTCAATCGTCAGCAGTCGTGCGCTGCCGATGGCGCCAACCGAAGCACCGTGCGTGCTGGTTTTCCCGGGACTGATGTTGATGATGTTGGTGCCGAACTGGGTGAATTCGGCCAGCACGAAACGATGGATGCCGTCGCCGATCGAGGTGAGCAGGATCACCGCGGCGATTCCCACTGCGATGCCCGTGGCGGACAGGAAGGTGCGCAACCGGTGTGCGGTCAGGGCGTGCAGGGCGAAGCGCAGGGTGTCGGCGGCGTTCATTTTCCGCTCAGCGCAAGAACAGGATCGAGCCGCGCTGCACGTGCGGCCGGCAGCAGGCTGGCGACGATGCCGGTGACAAGCGCAGTGGTAACGCCCGCCACGCTGGCCCAGGCCGGCGGCCAGGCGGGGAGCACCGGATAGGCGAGGCGAATCATCCAGGCACCGAAGTGCCCTAGCGCGTAACCGATCGCGCCACCCGCCAGCGACAGCCACAGTGCTTCGGCAAAGAACAGGCGGCGGATATCGGAGGAGGGTGCGCCGATGGCTTTCAGCAGGCCAATTTCGGAGGTGCGCTGGGCCACGGCTACCAGCATGACGTTCATCACCAGAATCCCGGCCACGGCCAGACTGATCGCGGCGATGCCAGCTACCCCGAGTGTCAGCGCGCGCAGGATGCGGTCAAAGGTGGCGAGCACGGCGTCCTGGGTGATGACGGTGACGTCCTCCTCGCCGTCGTGGCGCAGCTTGAGGGCTTGGCGGATGGCAGCCTTGGCGGGCTCGATGTCGTTGCGGCTGCGCGCCTCCACCAGGATGCGGAACAGCGTCGAGGTGTTGAACAGTTCCTGGGCGTAATCGACAGGAATGATGACGATTTCATCGGAATTGAAACCCATCGATTCGCCCTGGCTGGCCAGTACGCCCGACACCAGAAAGCGGCTGTCGCCGAGTCGGATGCGCTGACCGACCACCTTGCCGTCGGGAAAGAATTCGCGCGCAAGCTGGCTGCCGAGCACAATCTGCGCACTGCGTTCCGAGCCGTTCGAGAGAAAGCTGCCCTGCGCCAGCGTCATGTGCCGGATCGGCAGAAGTTCAGAGGTGCTGCCCAGCACCGTCACCTCGCGCAGTCGTCCGCCGGAAGCGAGTTCGGCCACTCCCACATTGAGCGGCGCCAGGCGTCGCACCTGCGGCAGGTGGCCGACAAAGCGGGCATCGTCCAGGGTCAGGTCGCGTGCTGTCTGTCCGAGCGCCGCACCGGGAAAGCCTCCCGAGGTTTCGGCGCGACCCGGCAGGACGATGACCAGATTGGTGCCAAGCGAGGAAAACTGTCCCACCACGTAGAGCCGCGCGCCTTCGCCCAGCGCGGTCAGCACGACCACTGCCGCCACGCCCAATGCCATCGCCAGCACGATCAGCAGGGAGCGGGTGCGATAGCTCACCACGGTTTCGAAGGAAAGGGTGAACGTGTCGCGCAGATTCATTTTTCGTCGGCGACAATTTCGCCGTCGCGCATCGCGATGTGACGATGCGCGCGCGCGCCCAGTTCGCGATCATGGGTGACGACGATCAGCGTGGTGCCGGCGTGGTGGAGATTCTCCAGCAGCGTCATCACTTCGGCACCGATGCGGTGGTCGAGGTTGCCGGTCGG
>JBGSTQ010000414.1:0-4957 GCA_041736375.1 Thiobacillaceae bacterium | reverse complement strand
GGCTGACCCGGGAAAACCCCGGGCGCGGCCGGGTCCTGCAGCGGCAGGCGCAGAGCCAGCGCGAGGTAGGCGCCCGGCTTCGGACTGTCGTTGCGGTAGAAGAAGGAATTTTCCCACTGGTTGGCAAAGACGAAATCGAGGTCGCCGTCGCCATCGACGTCGGCGATGGCGACACCGCGCGTCACCATGGGCTGCCCGAGGCCGATCTGCCTGGCGATGTCGCAATATTTTCCGGAGGAATCGCGAACGAAGAACGCATTCGGCTCGTGGCCGCTGATGTCGGAGCCCGGCTGGAATTTGGGCCAGTTGCGCGGGTCGATCAAAAGCGCATCGTTGGCCGTGCCCAGCGCCTGCAGTTCCGGCCAGCGGTTGACCCGGCCCTTGACGAAGCCGGTGGCCTGGATCGCTTCCGGTACGCCATCGTTGTCGAAATCGTCGAGCCGGGAATCCCAGCCCCAGCCGCTATGGTCCAGTCGCAGTTGTCCGGAGCCCTGAACATAGGGAGCGATGCCGTTGCGCATGCGCTCGGGCTGGCCGCTGGAGAGCCAGAGGAAATGGCCTTCCTGCAGACCCCAGGGGGTGGAGATGTTGCTGACATAGATGTCCATCAGGCCATCGCCGTTGAGGTCGGCGAGATCGGCGCCCATGCCCTTGTAGGAATCCTGACCGAGCACGAAGGACTTGGGGGTGTTGAAGCCGCCCTCGCCGCGCAAGGCTTCGAACCGCAGCCTGCCCGGGGTGGAGCGGTTGTGCAGCAGGGCGTCAGGGCCGAAGTCGTTGGCGAAGTAGATTTCCGGCAGGCCATCTCCATCCAGATCCCCTGCGGCTATCGCCAGGGTCCAGCCGCGCGCGATCTGCTCGGAGAGCGCCTGCGAGGCATCGTTGAAGCGCACCGAAGGGCGCTCGCCGGATTGCCCGCCCGCCCACAACAGGAGCCGGTTGCGGCCGCCGTTGAACGAGCGGGACTTGGTGTCCGGCATGGTCATGACCCCGCGCGCCTGCGCGTCGAGCAGGCGCGAGTCGTCAGGATAGGTGTTGCCGATCACCAGATCGAAGTGGCCGTCGCCGTCGAGGTCGGCCAGGGTCGCGGCGTTGCTGTACCAGCGTTCCCGTGTCGGCACGATTTCCGCCGCGGCGTAGCGAGCCGCAGCAGGGGTGTCGCTGCCGGCCTTGTGCAGGAAGGCGACCGGAGTGCGGCCCCAGTAATAGACCAGGAAATCCATCGCGCCGTCCTCGTTGAGATCGGCAATCAGGCAGCCCATCGGTGCCATGGTCGCGTCATAGCGCAGGGGCGCGGGGTGGAGGGCAAAAGGGACATAGCGCTGGCCCGTGCCGGGCACCGGCATCACGCTGACCTGATCCGTGCGCGGCTCCACATGGCACAGGTCGTTGGGCAGGCCATCGCCGTCGGCGTCGCCCAGCGCAGCGGCCGCACCCATCGCCGAAACCCAGGCAGAAATCCTTTCCATGCTGGGATGAACGGCGCGTACCTTGCGGACCGGCTCGGGTGGCCCGGGCAATTCGATGCGGGTGAAGCGAAAGCGGTCTGCCAGCGCCGCCATCTCGCCGGCCGCGGGTTCGTGGGGCTTCGCCATCCCGTAGAGCATCGCCAGGATCAGGGCGGCAACCAGAATGGCTGCGTAGCGCAGCAGGGAAGCGTTGCCGGAAGCGGCTTGAATTCTTGAATCGGCCATGCGTTCGGATGGGGTACGAATAGACTACTGCGATGCCGCCATCATATCAAAGCCATCGGACGGATTGACTTACACCCGGGCGTGGTAACGCATGATGGCCAGCGCATGACAGACGGCGGAAAAGGCCAGCAGTCCCAGGGCCTCGGGCAGGACCTCCCGCACCCCGCCGCCGCGGACGAAGACATCGAGAAAGCCGTTCAGCCCCCATGCCAGCGGTGAAACCATGGCGAAATGCTGCATCAGCGGCGGCATCACCGCCAGCGGCACGAGGATTCCGCCGAGCGCGGCCATGATCATGGTGACGGCGGAACTGAAGCTGGTGGCCTGCTCCGCGGTGCGCGCGAACAGGGCGACCGCGATGCCGAAGCCGATGGCGGCGAGACTCGCCGAGGCGCCGAGCAGGATCAGCGCCAGGGGGGCATTGCCGATGTCCAGCCGGTCGCCACCGAGCATGGGCAGGACATACACGCTGACCAGGAGTATCGAAGCCATCTGGATCTGATTGATGATGAAATAGGGCAGCGTCTTGCCGCCCAGCACCACCCAACCGGGAACCGCCATGGTTTGCAGGCGGAACAGGCTGCCCTGCTCGCGCTCCTTGATGAAGGAAACGGAAAGCGGCACGGTCAGGAAGAACATCGCGAGCAGCGTCCAGGCCGGTGCATTCTGCTGCACCGAGGAGGGGATGATGTGCTTCTCGCCGGTGTGCAGGGGTACGTCGCGCACCTCGCCGAAAATGCGGGTGCCATTGAGGTCGTGGGGCAATTCCATCGGCAGGCCCAGAAGCTTCAGGTTCTGCTCGAGCTGTTTGCCGAGTAGCTTCATTTCCAGGCCCCGCAGGGTACCCGTCAGGCCGGCGCGCACCATGGTGAGGTAATCCACACGCAGGGTGGGATCGGCCAGCATGCGCAACTCAACCGGGCGGTTCACGAGCCTGTCGGGCGGAATATTGGCGGCGAGTTCCTCCACCCGACGCCGGGCCTGCTCGCTGGCCTTTGCCGGAATCAGGATGACGAACTTGTAGCGGCCGTCGAGGATCGCGCGTTCCAGCGTAGCTAGGTCAGGCGCCGGCCGGCTGGCCCGTTCGATCCTGAAGTGACGGCTGGAGGCAAAGGCGGAAACCACTGCCTCGCCGACCTCGCCGCCATCCTCGTCCACCGCCAGCACGGCAAAGGCCGCCCCGGGACGGTCGCCGAAGGCATCGCGCAGTGCGAGCGACAGTATCAGGACGAACAGCACCGGCATGATGAAAAACAGGATCAGGGCCTGGCGGTCGCGCAGGATGATCCGGCTCTCCTTGACGACGCTGGTGGCCAGCTTGGCGAGATTTTCCATGCTAGTGCGCCCCTCCGTCCGCGGTGCGGGCGAGGAAAAACTGTTCCAGGGTGGCGGTGCCGAAGCTCAGCGACACGATCGCGATGCCGCTGGCCTGGATGGCAATGGTCATCGGTGCGACGACGTCAGCGGGACGGTCGGTGGCCAGCCGCAGTTCGCGCCCGATCAGGTGCACGGCGAGCACGCCGGAAATGAGCCGCAGGGTATCGGCCAGAGTCGGCGGCGGATCGCGATCGAGCCGGACCCGGATGTTCTTGCCGGGCTGCGACTTGAGCAGGGTGTCGAGCGGACCCTGGGCCACGATTCTGCCCTGGTTGATGATCGCGATTTCCTGGCACAACTGCTCCGCCTCTTCGAGGACATGGGTGGACAGGATCATGGTCACGCCGGCGGCATGAAGTTCGCGCAGCCTCTGGTGGATGAAGTAACGCGACTGGGGATCGATGGCCACGGTGGGCTCGTCGAGGATCAGAAGCTGCGGTTCGTGGATCAGGCCGATGACCAGATTCAGCCGCCGCTTGAACCCGCCCGAGAAACGCCCCACCGGTTCGTCGGCGCAGGCGGCCATGTCGCCGATTTCCAGACACGCGCGGATGCGGGTTTCGAGATGATCGCCCGACAGGCCCTGCATGCGCCCGAAGTAGGCGAGGTTCTCGCGTGCAGTGAGGGTGGGGTAGATCGCCGGTTCCTGCGGCACCACGCCGAGAACCCGCTTGATGCCTTTCGCTTCCTGCCGCACGTCCCTGCCGTCGACCCGGACCTGGCCGGAGGACGGCTTGAGCAGGCCGCACAGGGTGGAGAGCAGGGTGGTCTTGCCGGCGCCATTCGGCCCCAGCATGCCGAAAATTACCCCACGCGGGATGGCCAGCGTGACATGGTCGAGGGCAGGCTTGTGCGCGCCCTTGTAGGTCTTGCAGAGGTCTATCGCCTCGAACGCCGGTGTGGCGGCAGGATCCAGCGCAGCCGGCGCAGGGCAGGGCGAGTTGACCGAAGGAGCTGAGGCAATGAATGTCATGAGCAGGAATCGTGAGCGGGCGCGGGACGGCAGTCAGGCCTTCCCCGTCTTTTTGTCCAGGCAGTGCAGATAGGCAATCGGGTCGTAGGGGCTGCCCGAGCGCTGGGACTGCCAGACCATCTCCGCCAGGCAGTCCATCACTTCGTGCTGCGCCTGCATGGCCTCTCCACACTGCTCGACCAGCCTTGCAAAACGCTCGCGGATGCCGGCCGGCTGGTCGATGGAAAGCTGTTCGGCGAGGGCGAGGTGCATGGCGAGGTGCAAAAAAGGATTGGTTTCACCGAACTCTGGCGGGTAGTCGCGTTCCAGGTGGCGCCCGGGGTCGCTCAGCATCGAATGGTACTCCGGGTGCGCGAGGATCGCGTCGAGGGCCGGCTGCTCGGCACCCGCCAGGGGTTGCGACGCGCGGTATTTGGCCCAGACGTCGAAGAAAAACCGGCGCACCTGATCGCGACTGGGATTGAACATGGGTCGATTTGGGCTCAGCGTTTTCTCGCTGCCCCGCTCGGGGGGAGGGACGGGGCTGACGGCACAACGCTTTTCTTCCTTGTTTGCGCGGCAGCGGTCGAGGCGGCAGGCCAGGTTTTGCCCTTGAATTCGCACAGGTCGGCTATCAGGCACTCGCCGCACTTCGGCTTGCGCGCCTGGCACAGGTAGCGTCCGTGCAGGATCAGCCAATGGTGGGCATCGACCAGGAACTCAGGAGGGACGACCCGCAGCAGCTTTTTTTCCACCTCCAGCACGGTCTTGCCGGGGGCGAGTCCGGTGCGGTTGGCGACGCGGAAGATGTGGGTGTCGACGGCCATGGTCGGCTGGCCGAAGGCGGTGTTGAGGATCACGTTGGCGGTCTTGCGGCCGACGCCGGGCAGGGCTTCGAGTGCCGCGCGCTCGGCGGGGACTTCGCCGCCGTGCT
>JBGSTQ010000405.1:0-10766 GCA_041736375.1 Thiobacillaceae bacterium | reverse complement strand
CCTCGACGCCGCCGGCAGCGTCCGCCAACAGGCCCGTTGGCGGCACGAGTCCGCGTTTCCTGCCCGATGCCTATGCCAGCCTGCTGAACAACGCCTACGCCGCCTATCAGCGCGGCCAGCTGGCCGAAGCCGAACAGCTTTACACCGAAGCTGCCGCGCGCCAGCGCAGCACGGATGCACTGCTGGGGCTGGCGGCCATTGCGGCCAGCCGGAATCGCGAGAACGACGCCGCGCGCCTGTATCGCGAAATCCTCGAACGCGATCCGCGCAATGCAGATGCGCAGGCCGCGTTGCTCGACCTGCTTGGCAACACTGACAGCCAGGCAACTGAAAGCCGTCTGAAAACGCTCATCGACCGCGAGCCGAGCCCGCATCTGTATCAGACTCTCGGCAACCTCTACGCCGACCAGAGACGCTGGATCGACGCCCAGTCTGCCTACTTCGAAGCCTACCGCGGCGCACCCGACAACGCCGATTACGCCTATAACCTCGCAGTGAGTCTGGATCAGCTGCGTCAGCATGCTGCCGCGCTGAGCTATTACGAAAAGGCACTGGCCGCTGGCGGCAGCCCTCGCTTCGACCGGGCACAGGCCGAAGCACGCGTGCGCCAGCTCCGAGCGCTCCCCTGAGCAGCAGGGACAGGACGATGGAAAGGCGCAAGAAACTTCGCATGGGCGAGACCCTGGTATCGCAGGGCCTCATCACCGTCGACCAGCTGCGCATCGGCCTCAAGGAACAGAAAGCCACAGGCCTGCCGATCGGGCGCCAGCTGGTGGCGCTGGGCTTCATGACCGAGGCGGTGTTGCGCGATCAGCTCGCCAACGCACTCGGCAGCCAGGGTATCGACCTGTCGCAGGTGGTGGCCGATCCCGAAGCGCTGCAGCTGGTGCCGGAAGAGTTCGCGCGCCGCCATCATCTGCTGCCGATCGCCCACGACAGCGCGCGCGACGTGCTCTCGCTGGCGACCACCGACATGTTCAACGTGGTGGCGCTGGACCAGCTCAAGGCCGCGCTCGGCGGGCAGACCGAAATCAGCACCTTGCTGGCGGCCGAGGCCCAGCTGCTGGAATGCATCGACAGATTCTACGGCTTCGACCTGTCGCTCGACGGCATCCTGCGCGAGATCGAGACCGGCGAAGTCGACTACGCCAGCCTCAACCCCGAAACCGACGAATACACCCAGCCGGTGGTAAGACTGGTCGGCGCGCTGCTGACCGACGCGGTCAAGCGCGAATCCTCCGACATCCACTTCGAACCCGAGCATGCGTTCCTGCGTATCCGCTACCGCATCGACGGCGTGCTGGAGCAGGTTCGCAGCCTGCACAAGACCTACTGGCCGGGCATTCTGGTGCGGCTGAAGGTCATGTCGGGAATGAATATCGCCGAGACGCGCGCGCCGCAGGACGGCCGCATGTCGCTGACACTCAACGGCCGTCCGATCGATTTCCGCGTGTCGTCGCAGCCCGGCATCCACGGCGAGAACCTGGTGCTGCGCATCCTCGACCGCGAAAAATCCATCATGCCGCTGGAGCAGATGGGCTTCACCGAAGATGCGTTGCGCGAACTGCAGCTGATGATGGCGCGGCCCGAAGGCATCCTGGTCGTCACCGGGCCGACCGGCTCGGGCAAGACCACCACCCTGTATTCGATGCTGTCGCACCTCAACAACGAGACCGTCAACATCATGACCCTGGAAGACCCGGTCGAATACCCGGTCACGCTGATGCGCCAGAGTTCGGTCAACGAAAATCTGAAACTGGATTTTGCCAACGGCATCCGCTCCATCATGCGGCAGGATCCGGACATCATTCTGGTCGGCGAAATCCGCGACAAGGACACCGCCGAGATGGCCTTCCGTGCCGCCATGACGGGGCACCAGGTTTTCACCACCCTGCACACCAACTCCGCGCTCGGCGTGTTTCCCCGACTGACCGACATCGGCATCCAGCCCGGCATCCTGTCCGGCAACATCATCGGCGTGATCGCCCAGCGGCTGGTGCGCAAGCTTTGCCCGCACTGCAAGGAGGCCTACTCGCCCGACGAGCACGAAGCACGCATCCTCGGCCGGGAAGCGGCCGGCAGCCCGATGATTTATCGCGCAACCGGCTGTCCCGCCTGCGACAACAAGGGCTACAAGGGGCGCATGGCGCTGATCGAACTGCTGCGGATGGATCCGGCGCTGGATGAACTGGTCGCCAACGAAGCCCCCCTGCACCAAATCCGCCGCGCGGCATTCGAGCATGGCTACCATCCCTTGGCGGAAGACGGCATCAAGCGCGTGCTGGATGGGGTGACCTCGCTGGCGGAGGTGGCCAGGGTGGTGGATCTGACCGGGCGGGTGTGATGATGGGCCTCGCGTTATTTTCATCTTTTATGGGTACGCAAGGGCTTCGCTTTTCGCCTGCGGGCGAAGCCTCAGCAAACCCGCAAACCGGGAAGGCCATCTGACCCATGCCCTTCTTCGACTACCGCGCCATCGACCAGACCGGCCGCAGCGTCAAGGGCACCCTTTCGGCGGTCAACGACGTCGACCTCGAGCTGCGCCTCAAGCGCATGGGTCTGGACCTCATCACCCTGTCCGAGCTGTCGCGCCAGTATGCACCCAGCGGCCGCGAGCGCGTCACCCGCCGCGACCTGGTCACCTTCTGCATTCATATGCGCTACATCACCCGCGCCGGAATTCCGTTGCTGGATGGTCTTCGCGACCTGCGCGACACCATGGAAAAACGCGGCTTCCGCGATGTCCTGACCGCGCTGCTGGAGGATCTGGAAGGCGGCAAGGTGCTGTCGCAAGCGCTCACCGCCCACCCCGCGGTGTTTGGTGCGGTCTTCGTTCACAGCATCCGTGCCGGAGAACAGACCGGCCTTCTGGACGAGGTGTTCGAACGGCTGGCCGAATCTCTGAAATGGCAGGAAGAAGTGGCGGCCAAGGCCAAGCGCCTGATGATTTATCCCGCGCTGGTGCTGGCGGTGGTCGGTGTCGCCATTCTGTTCCTGCTGGTCTACCTGGTGCCGCAGGTGCTTTCGCTGGTGGAAACCATGGGCGTGGTTCTGCCGCTGCCGACGCTGATCCTGATGGCGGTATCGGGAGCGGTGCGCTCCTACTGGCTGGTCGGCCTGCTGCTGGCGCTCGCCGTGGGTGTCGGCCTGCCCCTGTGGGTGAAACGAAGCGAGGCCGGGCGCGACTGGTGGGACCGCTTCCAGCTGCGTCTGCCCGTCATCGGGCCAATCATGCAGAAGATCGTGCTGTCGCGCTTCGCCAATACGCTGGCCATGATGTACCGCTCCGGGGTGACCGTGCTCGATGCCTTGCGTGCCGGTGAAATGGTCGCGGGCAACCGGGTGATTGCCGGCGGCATCCGTCGTGCCAGCCAGCAGATTGCCGACGGCCGCGGCCTGTCCGAAAGTTTCCAGTCGCTGGCGCTGTTTCCGCCTCTGGTGATCCGCATGTTGCGCGTGGGCGAGACCACTGGCGCCCTCGACGAGGCGCTGGATAACGTGACCTTTTTTTATAACCGCGAAGTGCTGGAGTCCATCGAGAATGGCCTCAGAATTCTCGAACCGCTGCTTACCGCCATCCTCGGCCTGCTCCTCGGCGGCATCCTGGTGTCGGTGCTGCTGCCCGTTTACGACCTGATCGGGGATCTGCCGCTATGATATTCGATCGCCGCCTGATCCTGCTTGCCACCCCGCGCCAGATCGGCGTGCTCGACTGGCGCCCTGGCCACATGCACTGGCTGGGCGAATTCGCTGCCAGCGAAGCGGGCTTGGCGGCGTTTCGCCAGGTGTTGCTCGACCACGCCCAGTTGCCGGTGTTGCTGGTGGTCGACACGGTCGACGAGGATTACCGCAGCGATATCCTGCCGCATGTCCAGGGGCGTGCGCGCGACGAGCTTCTGCAGCGCAAACTCAAGCAGGTTTTCCGCAATGCCCGCTTTACCGGCGCATGGCGGCAGGCACGTGAAACGACGGGCCGCCGCGACGACCGTTATCTGCTGGCGGCCCTGACAGACGGCGACTGGCTGATGCCCTGGCTCAGCGTGCTGCACCGCGAGCAGGCTCCGCTATATGGCATCACCCCGATGGCGATGGCGTGCCAGCATCTGCTTGCACGGCTGCGCGTGCATGAGCAGCATGTATTGCTGGCCTGCCGTTTCAGCAACGGATTGCGACTGTCCTACTATCACGACGGCCTGTTGC
The DNA here is from genome assembly GCA_041736375.1 of Thiobacillaceae bacterium. Taxonomy (GTDB): domain Bacteria; phylum Pseudomonadota; class Gammaproteobacteria; order Burkholderiales; family Thiobacillaceae; genus Thiobacillus. The sequence continues at coordinate 6,566 of JBGSTQ010000405.1, read as the reverse complement.
GTTTCTCGCGGCTGATCGGCTCCGACATGCCGACCCAACTGGCGGGCAACGCCGCCGACGAGATCGCCAAGACACAGCTTTATCTGAGCGGACAGCGCATCCTGCCGCGCGAAGCCCGCCTGCATGTGCTGCTGCTCGACCTCAGCGGACAGCTGGACAGCGCGCAGGCGCCGCTCAACGCCGATCCCGCATTCAGCACCCGACGCGTCGAACTGACGAGCCTGGCCAGGGCGCTGCGCATCCCGCAGGACTTTCTGGCAGCCACAGCGGAAATCGCGCCGCTCGCCGCGATTGCGGGTGAAGCCCTGTCCCTCGACCTGGCACCGCCCGAACTGCTCAGACGCCATAGCGAATTCCTCTGGCGGCGTGGCCTGAACTGGGCGGCCGGCATCGTCGCAGCGACTGGCCTGACGCTTGGCGCAACTTACTGGCTTCATGCCCAAGGTCTGCGCGATCAGGCACTGCAGATCCGGGTGGAGACGCAGAGTTCGGACGCACGTCATGCTGCCATCGTGCGAAATTTCCCTGCGCTCGCCACCCGCCCCGACCAGCTCGGCCTGACTCTCGCCCTGGCGACGCAGCTGAACCGCAAGCCACTCGACGTCAATGCGCTGTTCATGCCGCTGGGACAAGCCCTGGCCGCACATCCCGACGTGGTGGTCAAGGCCATGACGCTGCAGGACACGGCAGACGGAACGGCTGACATCACCCTGGAGGCCAAGCTGGCCGACTTCGACGGCAACTACCGTGCTGCCATGTCGCGAATCGACGGCTTTGTCGCGCGGCTTGCCGCGACCCCGGGAGTCGCCGCTGTCGAACGTCTGACCAGTCCCGTCAACACCGCCCCCACCGCCACCCTGAGCGGCAAAACCATCGGCGAGGCCGGGTCTGACGAGACCCGCTTTACCCTGAGCCTGCAATTGCGCACCTCATGAACCTGCCGCCGATTGCCTCGCTCAAGACCTCGATTCTGCTGCTGCTCGCCGCGGTGTCGATTTCCGCCGTTGGCGTTTACTGGAGCCACGAGCAGGACACTGAAGCGCGTGCGGCCCTGCAGTTGCAGCAGGCCGCACTCAATGCCGCCCGCGCGCGCCAGCAGCAGGGCCAGACGGAGGAGCGCCTGATCGTGCAGCACCTCGATGCCTACCAGGCGCTGATCGCACGGGGTTTTGTTGGCGAGGAAAATCGCCTCGCCTGGATCGAGGCCGTGCAGCTCGCCAACCAGGACGCCCGACTCTACGGCCTTAGTTATACCCTGTCGCCGCGTGCCGCTGCACCGGCCACCCTGGCCAGCGGCCTGCCGCTCAACCAGACGCGGATGGTGGTGAAAATGCCCTTGCTGGTTGAAACCGACCTGCCACGATTTTTCGACGCGCTGAGCGCCCGCACGACCGGTGTGTTCCGCGTCAACCGCTGCCGCCTGAGCCGGGTCAGCGATGTCCCGCCGCAGCCCGTCAACCACCCCGAACTCGACGCGGAATGCGAGCTGCTGTGGTTTACCGTGGCGGCTGACGTCAAGGAAGCAAAATGATGCCGCTCGCAGCCTGGCTCAAGAACTTCGTCCACCTGCCCCTGTCATTGATGCTGACGCTGGGCTTTGGAGGGGCAAGCCTTGCCGCCCAACCAGCCGATCCCGGGCGCCTGTTCTACACCCCCGCCCAGCGTGCTCAACTCGAAGCCGCGCGCTCGCGCAATGTCACCCAGATCAAACAGGCCGCGCCCGAGACGGCCACCCCTCCCCTGCGCTTCGACGGCATCGTCATCCGCTCGGACGGCAAAGGCACCCGCTGGGTCAATGGCCAGCCGCAGGCCAGTCGAGCCGGCGTGGCAGGGCTGAAGCCGGGGCAGATCCGCGCAGAGGGCAGGGTGTATGAACCCTACCAGGTGCTGCGTCCGATCGCCGATCCGGCCCTCGGCAAGGAATCAGCACCATGATGCGGGCGCGCGGTTTTACCCTGATCGAGCTGGCCATCGTGCTGGTCATCATCACGATTCTAATCGGCGGCCTGGTCGCGCCGCTGTCGGCACAGATACAGTCCCGACGCATTGCGGAAACGCAGAAGACGCTGGAGGAGGCGCGCGAGGCCGTCATTGGCTATGCGATGAGCAATACTTTTCCGGGCACGTGCAGCTGCACCTATTCCGGCGGTGTGTTTGCCTCATCCAGCTGTTCGGCCGCGCTTCCCTGTCCCGCAACCGATCCCACCGGGACGGGCACATTGACACAGAACTATTCGCGCCATTTCCTGCCCTGCCCCGATACCGACAACGACGGCAAGGAAAACCGCGGTCTGGCAGGAAACCCCGATGCCTGCACGGCGGCTGTCGGGCTGTTTCCCTGGGTGACACTGGCTACGGCCGACCAGGACGCCTGGGGAAACCGGATCCGCTACGCCGTGGCCGAAGATCTGGCGAATTCAGCCATCGGGTTCTTCACCCAGCCCGTTCCCGCCGGCGCATGGAACCAGGTCGTGACCAGCACCGCGCAATGCAACCCGCTGAATGTCGATGTCGCCGCAGACGTGCCGGTGGTGCTCCTGTCGCACGGACCGAACGGACGGGGCGCGCGCAACATCAGCATCCCCGAAGGCAGCGCAACGCCCGCCGCGCCAGCCACAACCGGCGCGGACGAGCTTCAGAATCTGGGGTCATTGCAGAACAGCTGCAGCGCGCGTTCCTTTGTCAGCACGACTCCGACCGACGCTTTCGACGATCTGCTGGCATGGGTTTCCTTCCCTCAACTGATCGGCCGGGCCTGTCCTAGCGGCGGCTGTCCGTAGCCTGCAGGCAAAAGCTCACCCGCCCCAGCTGATTGTTGGCCAGTTCCAGCCGATAGCCCGAGCGGGCGGCCTGCCGGGCGGCCTGGTACAGCCCCACGCCCAGGCCGAAATCGGATGCCACCGGGCTGAGAAACAGATTACGCGCCACGTGTTCGGGCGCCGGTTCGCCGCTGTCGGTCACCGTCAGACTCACCAGTGGATGCAGTCTCAGGCGCGCCTCGACCGCAATACCCGGCTCGCGTTGCCGCTTGCGCAGCGCATTGGTCAGCAGGTTGTCGGCCACGCTGTCGAACAGATCCTGAGGCAGGGACGTTTCGTCGAGGGCATCCGCCACAAACAGGACATCGTCGTGTTCGTAGCGTGTCCGCAAATTCGTCCACCAGACCGGCGCGGGAACGTGCGCAACGTCGAGTTCGGACGGCTGCTTGAGCTTGTCCACCGTCTGCGACAGGCGCGCCGCCAGTTGCGGCAACTGGCGCTTCATCAGGGCCAGCAGGCGCTCGCTGTCTTCGGCGGTGGAAATGTCGGCGGCAGCAAGCAGGGTTTTCATCGATTGCAGAATGTTTTTCACGTCGTGGGTCAGGCGCGCGCCGGTGTCATGGATCGCCTGGCTGTAGGCCTGCTCGCGGAGGGTTTGTTCGCGCACCTTGGCGGCATAGAAATAGCCGAGGAGCTGGGACAACAGCCGCACATGCAGCGACAGTGCCGGGGTGAGTGGACGCGGCGACTGCCAGGTCAGGGTCAGGCCATGAAAGCTGTGGGTGACGGCATGTTCGGCAGGCTCGCCGAAGGTCCCCTCGCCCCGCGCGGCCTGCCAGTGTCCCCCGCGGATCCAGCTCAACTCATGCAGATCGGTCAGCGCATCGCGCACAAAGGATTCAGGGTCGCGTTCGCGTTCGGCCTGGGTGGCCAGGCGCCGTGCCCAGTCCTCGAACGGCAGGCCTACCGACAACAGGTAGCGTGAAGTCACCTGCCCGAGGCCGGCAAAGCCCGCGCGCGGATTCCACAGCCACGACAGGACCAGCAGCAGCGCCGCCATTCCAAGCAGCGTCTGCACCAGCGCCCAGGCGTAGCTCACCTTGGCCACCGCCACCACGGCAAAGGCGCCCAGCGCCATCACCATGATCAGCAGCGACAACATGAGCCCGTAGATGAAGTCGAGCGTCGACGACGCGCCGCGCTGGTGTGCGGCGGGCATGAACAGGATGATCAGCGGCACCAGGGGCAGGCCATAACGTACGCCGGCCTGCAGCACCTCCGGCAGGGCCTCACCCAGGGTCTGCGGCAATACCCAGGCCAGCAGCAGCGCCAGCAGATAAGTCAGCGCCAGCAGATAAACCAGGCGCTGGCCGCGCTGGTTTTGCGACGCCGCCACCGCTCCGACCAGCCCGGTGAGAATGGCCAGCCACAGTGCCGTTACCCAGGTACTTTCCACCAGCACCAGCAACGCGGCCATGGCAAACACCGGCAGCGCGAGCCGGGGTTCGATGCGCGCTTCACTGCGCACCAGCGGCTGCCACAACAGGAACAACCCGTAATGCGCGAGCAGAAACGCCCGCGTCACCGCATCTTCGGCATCGAGCACCACCGCTGCATGCAGGGCCAGCAGCATCAGGGCCAGCCAGCGCCCGGGAGCGACCTGCGCAATCAGCGCAGCCAGTCCCTCCAGCCAGTTCAGTCGCCTTGCGGCGACAGTACCGGGATGTTCAGACATGACGGCTTGCGCAACGATAAAGGAAGGAGAACATCGGCATGGGGTTGCTATCGGCATTCCAGCGGGGAAATCGAGGCTGCTCGACTCCGCAGAAAGACAAAATGTCGGAATTCTGGCGGTCGCGTCGCCTTTTCATCCAAATCTCGACAGCCCGGTGTCGGAATTGTCAATTATTATTTTAATAATCAATGTGTTGCTTGAAGATTAATTTTGGCATGGGTTTTGCAGTGCAGATTGCAGGCTAACTATATTTCGGAGCTTTTCATCATGCCTCAGCGCCAATCGGGTTTTACCCTGATCGAAATTGCCATTGTACTGGTCATTATCGGTCTCCTGCTGGGCGGCATTCTCAAGGGCCAGGAACTGATCAACAGCGCCCGGGTGAAAAACCTTGCGACCGACTTCCGCAACATTCCCCTGTTCATTTACGGTTATCAGGACAAGTTCAGGGCCTTGCCTGGTGACGATGCCGGCGTCGTCGCGCATGTGGCGGGCACCCTCGCCACCACCCCTGCCAACGCGCAGGGCAATGGCGTCATCGACGGCAACTGGAACAGTTCTACCGCCACGGATGAATCCTTCCTGTTCTGGCAGCACGTGCGACTGGCGGGACTGGCACCCGGATCGACCACGACCACCGCACCGGATTACATGCCAACCAATGCTGCAGGAGGCACCATCGGCATTCAAAGCGGCACCTCTGTCGCAGCCTCTTCCCCAATCAGGGATGCGAGCACCAATCCCATCCGCGGTGCCTACATCATCTGTTCAACCGGAATACTCGGTAAATTCGTCAAGCAACTCGACACCCAGATGGATGATGGCAATACGGCAACAGGCTCGGTGATGGCCACCCCGACCAACGGCTACGCGATTCCTGCCACGGCAACGGCAACGACCGCAATCGACGATGCCGCAGCCTACACCGTTTGCATGGGAGTCTGATCCCGAGCCCCTGGACATCCAACCCGCTTCGGCGGGTTTTTTCTTGCCTAGATTCTGCTGGCCGGACGGCCCCGGGGTTTTTGAATCTTGCCGGTCAGCCCTGCAACAGGCGGAACTCCGCCGCCGCCAGGCCATCCGCGGCGCCACGCAGCACCAGCACATCACCCGTCTGAATATCCGTTTCCGGCTGGGGCTCCACGCTCTTGCCACCCTGCCGGCGGATCGCCACCACTTCCACCAGCAATTCGTCCAGCGACAAGGTCTGCAGGGTGCGGCCGACAGCGGCCGCACCCTGGGTGATCAGTATGGTATTCAGGCGTGGCTGGGCGGCCTGATCCAGTTCGTCGTCGGCGTCGGAAGCCCCGCGAAAAAATCCCCGCATCATGGCGTAGCGCGATTCGCGCACTTCGCGGATGCGCTTGAGCACCTGGGACAGCGGTATCCCCAGCAGCATCAGTGCATGCGAGGCGAGCATCAACGAGCCTTCCATGACCTCGGATACGACCTCAGCGGCGCCGGCTTCCTTCAGCGCATCAATATGGGTGTCGTCAATGGTGCGCACCACCACCGGCAACTCCGGCCGCAGTTCGCGCACGTGGCGCAAGATGGCCATGCTGGAATGCAGGTCGGAGTAGGTCACCACCACCGCCTGTGCGCGGCTCAAGCCGGCAGCAACCAGCACTTCGCGGCGGCTGGCGTCACCATAAACCACCGACACCCCCAATGCGGCGACGGCGCGTATCCGCTCCGGGTCGGATTCAAGGGCGACGAAGTTGATTCCTTCGGCTTCTAGCAATCGCGCCAGATTCTGTCCACTACGGCCATATCCGCAGACGATCACATGCCGGGTCTTACCAAAGGTCTTGACCGCGATGTCTTGCACTTCCTTGGCACGCCCGGCCCACTCGCTTCCAGAAATCAGGCGGGTGATCGCGTCCATCCGGTGGATCAGCAGAGGCGCAATCAGCATCGACAGCACCATCGCCGCCAACACCGGCTGTGTGATCTCGGCGCCAAGCAGCTTCAGGCCCGTCGACTGTGCCAGCAGCACGAAACCGAATTCGCCCGCCTGCGCCAGCCCCAGCGCGGTGCGCACCGCGGTGGGCCGGCTGCTGCCGAACGCCATC
>JBGSTQ010000031.1:0-1791 GCA_041736375.1 Thiobacillaceae bacterium | reverse complement strand
GACCGGAGGCATCGGCAGCGGCAAGAGCACAGTGGCCAAGCTGCTCGCCGGGCTCGGTTGCACCATCGTCGATACCGACGCCATCGCTCGCGCGCTCACGCAAGCCGCCGGATCGGCGATCCCGATGATCGTCGCGGAGTTCGGACCCGATTCGATCGATCAGGCGGGTGCCTTGGATCGCAGCCGCATGCGCCAGCTGGCCTTTGCAGATCCGTCGGCACGGCGACGGCTCGAAGGCATCCTGCATCCGCTGATACGAGATGAAACCTCACGGCAGGCGGCGGCTGTCGATACTGGCATCGTGGTCTTCGATGTTCCCTTGCTGGTGGAGTCCGGGCGTTGGCGGGAACAAGTCGACAAAGTGCTCGTGATCGACTGCAGCGAGGCCACCCAGGTGGCGCGGGTGGTGGCCCGATCTGGCTGGACGGCCGAGGCTGTGCAATCCGTGGTGGCCCAGCAGGCCGATCGCAGAGCACGTCGGAGCGCTGCCGATGCGGTGATCTTCAACGACGGCATCACGCCGGTGGAACTTGCCCGCGCGGCGCAGTCTCTCTGGACTCATTGGTGTGAAGGCCTGTGAAACAATGATCTGCAAGGCAATGCGCACTGAAGTGGCCCGGGACCTCCAACCTTGATCCTGTACGAATATCCCTTCAACGAGAGCATCCGCACGATGTTGCGGCTCGAACATCTGTTCGACAGGCTCGGCCAGTTGATCGAGCGGGATGCGCCGGTCGACCACCACTATGCGCTTGCAACCATCTTCGAGGTGATGGATGTCGCTTCTCGCGCCGACCTGAAGTCCGATCTGCTCAAGGATCTCGAGCGGCAGAAGGTGCAGCTCAATGGCTATGGCGGCAACCCTTCGATCTCCGAGGCCGCGCTCGAAGCCGTGCTGGCCCGGGTCGATCAGGCGTTCAGCGGACTGAATCAGCTGCCGGGCAAGGCCGGTGCGGTACTGACCGGAAATGAGTGGCTGATGAGCATCCGCAGCCGAATCAGCATTCCAGGCGGTACTTGCGAGTTCGATCTGCCCGGCTACTACGCCTGGCAGAAACACGATCCGCAGCGCCGCCGCGCCGATCTGCTGCATTGGGCCAGTTCTCTCATGCCCCTGGCGCAGGCGTTGTCGGTGCTGCTGGGACTGCTGCGCGATTCCGGCGTCCCGCACAAGGTGGTGGCGACGGGCGGGCAGTTCCAGCAGAGCCTGCCCCAGGGCCGCGTCTATCACTTGCTGCGCCTGCGTCTGCCGCAGACGCACGACTTCGTCCCCGAGATCAGCGGCCATCGATTGATGGTCTCGATCCGCCTGATGCGCCAGGACGCCGAAGGGCGTCTCAAGGCCAGCGCCGAGGACACCAGCTTCGAACTCACCTTGTGCGCATGAATCTGCCGAACAAGCCGCGCATCGTGCGCTGTCCGGGCTGTGGTGGCCCCAGCGAATACGGCCCGGGAAATGCGTTCCGGCCCTTCTGCAGCGAGCGCTGCAAGAACCACGACTTCGGCGCCTGGGCGACCGAGAGTTACCGGGTCGGCAAAGCCGGCGATCCTTCGCCGGACGATGCCGACGGCGATATTCCTCCGCATCACTGATGCGCAACGCTGCCTGGCTCCTGGCTCCCGCGGTGGCAGCGACGCTCGCTGCCTGCTCCAGCACGGCCTTCACCCCGCAGCCCGTGTCGCCGGCCGGCATGCCCTACGCCGGCCTCGATGAGGGCAGCTATGGGCCAAGGTCCACCAGCCGGTTCCGCTTCTGCGATCCACAGGACAGTTCAGGCGGCGCGGCCAGCG
>JBGSTQ010000358.1:0-2695 GCA_041736375.1 Thiobacillaceae bacterium | reverse complement strand
AGGTGAAGCCGCCGCCGCCGCGGTTGACGCAACCAAGGATGCAGCCGCCGAGGCTGCTCAAGCGACCGCCGACGCCACGCAGGAAGCGGCCGACAAGGCCAAAGACGCCGCTGCCAAGTAATCGTCCCGCAACACGCAGCGCAGACGGCCGGGTTCTCCTGGCCGTTTTTTTGGTTCCTACGAACCCGCCGAGGTCTCCGGCGCCGCTTGCAGAGGATGGAAAAACCGTCGCCCCCATCCGATTAGGTCATCGACAAAGGTATACACGACCGGGATGACCAGCAGGCTGAGGAAGGTTGAAGTGATCAACCCGCCAATGACGACGATGGCCATGGGCGCGCGGAAGCTCGGGTCGGTGCCCAGGCCGATGGCGATCGGCAGCATGCCCGCGCCCATCGCCACGGTAGTCATCACAATCGGTCTTGCCCGTTTGCGGCAGGCGTCCAGCAGGGCGTCCCATCGGCTCAGGCCATGGTCGCGGCGCGCCAGGATGACATAGTCAATCAGCAGGATCGAGTTCTTGGTGGCGATCCCCATCAGCATCACCAGCCCGATCATCGACGGCATCGACAGCGCGGTACGCGTGATGAAGAGCGCCAGAAATGCCCCCGGAACGGACAGCACCAACGCAGCCAGAATCGTGGCAGGCTGAACGAAGCCCTTGAACAGCATCACCAGCACGATATAAATGCACAGCACACCGGTCAGCATCGCCAAGCCAAAACTCGCGAACAACTCGTTCATCGATTCGGCGTCGCCTATCGCGGTCTGCGTCACGCCAGCCGGAAGATTCCTGATGCTTGGCAGCGCCATGGCCTGGCTTTCCACCAGCCCGAGCGGCTGCTGGTTCAACTCGATCTCGAAGTTGATGTTGCGTTGCCGGTCATAGCGGTCGATCTCGGCCGGGCCGCTGTCGATGCTGAGCGAGGCGACATTGCCGATCATCACCGGGCCATGCTTGCCTGGGACGGTCATGCGCTCCAGCAGCGCCATGTCCTGGCGCGCGCCGGGTGGCAGCTTGACGACGATGGGCACCTGCCGCTGGGAAAGGTTGAGTTTGGCCAGGCCCTGATCGTAGTCGCCCGCGGTGGCGATGCGCAGCGTGTCGGCAATCGATGCCGAGGTCACCCCCAGGTTCGCGGCCTTTTCGAAATCAGGCCGCACGACGAGTTCCGGACGGACCAGGCTGGCGGTCGTGGTGACGTTGCCGATACCCGGAATCGTGCGCAGTTCGCGCTCGACGGTGCGCGCATGCTCGGCCAGTGCCTGACTGTTTTCGCTCGCCAGCACCAGCACATACTTTTCGTTCGACCCTCCGAATCCCACCGTGACACGTGTGCCGGGGAGCGCCGTCAGCGCCTCGCGCAATTCGCGTTCTACGGTCTGCTTGGTAATCCCGCCGCGTTGCGAACGCGGCGTCATGTTGATCGTCAGGGTCGCCTTGCGCACTTCGGCTGCCCCGCGTGGCGTGAATGGATCCGCGCCCGCCGCGCCGCCGCCCACGGCCGTATAGACCATTTTCACATGCGGATGCCGTTGCACGATTTCGCGCGCCTGCTCGGCAACGGCCAGCGTTTCCTCGAAGGTGCTGCCCGGCGGCAGCGCGAGGTAGACCTGGGTCTGCGACAGGTCATCCGGCGGCAGGAACCCCGTAGGAAGCAGGGGCACCAGGGCGAAGGAACCGAAAAAGAATCCGGCCGCCGCGAGCACGGTGATCGCACGGTGCTTCAGGCACCACGCCGCCCAGCTCAAATAGGACCCCATCCAGAAAGGCTCGGCGTGCTCCTTCCGCGGCGGCTTCAAAAAATACGCCGCCATCATTGGCGTCAGCATGCGTGCCACGACCAGCGAGAAGAACACCGCGATCGCCGCGCTCCAGCCAAACTGCACAAAGAATTTTCCCGCCACGCCGCTCATGAATGCGGTGGGCAGGAACACCGCGATCAGGGTGAAGGTGGTGGCGATCACCGCCATGCCGATCTCCTCGGCTGCTTCCATCGCCGCCTGGTACGGCGTCTTGCCCATGCGCAAATGGCGGATGATGTTCTCGATCTCGACGATGGCATCGTCCACCAGCACGCCGACGACCAGCGACAGGGAAAGCAGCGTGACCACATTGAGCGTGAAGCCCATCAGGTGCATCACGGCAAAGGCCGGAATCATCGACAGCGGCAAAGCGGTGGCGGAAACCAGCGTGGCGCGCCAGTCACGCAGAAAGAACCACACCACGATGACCGCAAGGATGGCGCCCTCGATCAGCAGCGACATCGAGCCGTCGAAATTCTCCTGCACCGGATCGACAAAATTGAACGCCTCGGTGATGGTGATGTCGGGGTGGGCAGCCTTGAGTCTGGCCAGCTCGGCGCGCACGCCGTCGGCCACCTCGATTTCGCCCGCACCTCGACTGCGCGTGATTTCGAAACCCACCACGGGCTTGCCGTTGAGCAGCGCCGCCGAGCGTTGTTCAGCCACGGTATCGGTGACGCTGGCCACCTGATCGAGGCGTACGCGCCGGCCATCGGTAAGGACGATGTCCATGCGCGCCAGTTCGTCGGCCGACTCGACCGTGGCAATGGTGCGCACGGACTGTTCCGCCCCGCCCACATCGGCGCGTCCGCCGGAAGCTTCCTGCTGGATCTGCCGCAACTGGCGCGAGATATCGGCTGCGGTTGCGTTCAGCGCCAGCAGGCGGGCG
>JBGSTQ010000304.1:0-3362 GCA_041736375.1 Thiobacillaceae bacterium | reverse complement strand
GCAATGTAGTCGTCAAGCAATTCTGGAAGAAGAGTGCCTTGGGTTCGGCTTTCGCCTTGAACAAAACGCTTCATGTGGATGCCCCAAAATGCGATGGGAAATTATCCAATTTCTGAGGGCGTTTTTACACAGTCTGGGTCGAATCCGGCTATAGCCTGAAGGTCGGAGCGGTCACTCGGGCCAATTTCCTGGCCTAAGCCCGCTGACCAATTCATTGCGGCCGTTGATGGCTTAGAACGCCACTGACCGCAGTTGACGGTTTGCGTCTTCCAACTCGCCTGTTTTCCGACGCACTCCAGATTACCGCTATCCCGCCATCAGGTGGGCCGCCGCACGTGCTAGCGGTTTGGGCAGGCGTCGCAGCACGGCATCCGGATCGAGGGCATCGAGCATGTTCTTGACGGTGAGACCGAGCTCGGTGTCGCCCTCGCTGACCAGGCGGCGGCTGAAGAAAAGCGTGTCGGGGTCTTCGCGGCGACCGAGCAGCAGCAGGAAGTCGCGGGCGGTGGCGCTGATGGTGAGGTCGGGTGCGCCGCTGTCCGGCGCGAAGCCGCGCGGGGTGACGGTAAAGCGCAGGATGAGGCCGAGGTCCTTGACGCGGATGGCGTAGCGTTTGCCTGACAGTGATTGCCAGTCGAGTTCCTTGAGCACAGGCCACAACAGGCGGTTGGCCACCAGCGTAAACGCCAGGCTGGGCGGCGCCGGCGGAAGCCTCGCGACCAGTCCGGCGAGGCTCGTGGGGAAGACGGGATTCAGCATGATTGCACTCCGTATTCGAGGCCGGGTCGGCCGTGCCAGTAGCCGTCCACCGGCGGTCCGGGCATCAGGCGCGCCAGATCGGCAGGGATTTCACCGCCCGTGAGGGCCTGGTGGAAGGCGTCCACCACGCGTCCCATATGGCGCGACTGCGGCGACAGCCGCAGGCTGGCGATCCCGAGTTCGCGCAGGGCGGGCAGTTCGGCGATCAGGCTGTAGACGCCCGCCGACTGCGTCTGGATGCCGTTGAGGGTAAGGAAGGACTGGCCCTCGCGGCTGGCCAGCGTCAGGCCGTCGGGATGATCGAGGCAGCGGAACTGGCAGTCGTCCTTGGGCAGGTTGTAATGGCGCGCGGTGAAGCAGCGTGCCGAATACGCCAGCGGCAGTTTGCCGTAGGCGAACACCTCGGTTTCCATTCCGTCAGGCGCGTGTTGCAGCAGCGAGGCCAGCGCGGTGCGCGACATCTCCACCGGCGGCAGCCAGCGGCGGGCGCCCAGCCCGGCGAGGACGTCGAGCGTCTCGTGGTTGTAGACGTTGAGCGTGGGGCCGGCGACGAAGGGCACGCCGGCTTTGGACAACAGCCGCACCGCCCCCCACTCGTTGGCCTCGACCAGGAAGCGGCCATCGCCGACGATCCGGCGCAGCATCTTGAGATCGGATTCGGATTCGATCAGCGTCTGGGTGGAGAGCACCACTTCCTTGCCGGCGTCGGCGAGTTCCTTCGCCAGCGCCAGCCAGTCCGGCAGGCGCAGGAGGTGGCGACGCGAGCACACGCTCTCGCCCAGATGGATGCGCGCCACCGGCCAGATGGCTGCCTCGTCGTAGAAGCCGAGAACGTCGTCGCGCGACCAGTAATAGAGGAGGGGACCGAGACTCAAATTCATGTATGCACCATTCTGGTTATTGATCCGGCAAGAATCATTCAAGAGCCCGTTCGTGTTGAGCGTGTCGAAACATGAATGGACGCTTGGCCTTCGACAGGCTCAGGCCGAACGGTGGTCTGGGGATGCATCGGTGCGCACGGCGCACCCTACGCTAGGGGCTCGTTGGATTCCGCGGCCTCCGGCCGCTCATCCCCTCGATCCTGACCCCTGACCCCTCACATCACGCTCATTTCCATGGCCGGTGATAGGCGCCAAGCGTATGGCTCTGCCCTTCGGACAGCTTGTTGAGTTCGGCCTGCCAGGCGGGGGTGGGCGTGAAGGACTTGGCGTTCTTCTTCACCGCATCGATGGCGGCGCGCCAGACTCTTGTCACCTGCGTCACGTAGGCGGGGCTGCGCTGGCGGCCTTCGATCTTGATCGCGGCGATGCCGATCCGCAACATCTCCGGCAGCAGGTCGAGGGTGTTGAGGCTGGTCGGTTCCTCGAGCGCGTAGTAGGTTTCGCCATTGACTTCGAAACGCCCCTTGCACAGCGTCGGATAGCCGGCCTTCTCGTCGCGGCCGTAGCGGTCGAGCAGCACGCCATTCAAGCGCGACTCCAATCCTGTCGGCGTTTCCTTCCACTGTACCGCTTTCGCCGGCGAGCACACGCCCGCCGAATTGGGCGATTCACCGGTGCAATACGACGACAGCAGGCAGCGCCCCTCGACCATCACGCAGAGGCCGCCGAAGCCGAACAGCTCGATCTCGACGTCGGTGTGCTGCACCACGTTTTCCACCTGCGGCAGCGACAGCACGCGCGGCAGCACGGCGCGCTGGATGCCGAAGTGCTCGCGGTAGAAATTCACCGCCTCGCAGCTGGTGGCCGAACCCTGCACCGACAGGTGCAGCCTGAGATTCGGGTAATGCTTGACCGCATAACGCATCAGTCCGGCGTCGGCGAGGATCACCGCGTCCATGCCGAGCTTCGCCGCGCGGTCGACCGCACCGGTCCAGCGGTCCCAGGTGCCGGTCTGCGGGTAGGTGTTGAGCGCGAGCAGCACCTTGCGGCCGCGCTCGTGCGCGTAGCGCAAACCCTCGGCGGCCTGTGCCTCGTCGAAGTTGAGTCCGGGGAAGGCACGCGCGTTGGTGTTGTCGCGAAAGCCCATGTAGACCGCGTCGGCGCCGTTGTCGATGGCGGCTTTCAGCGACACCAGGCTGCCTGCCGGGCAGATTAGATCAAGCGGCATGACTTTCCTTCTCCCACGGGCGGCCTGCGCGTGCGCCCTGGCGGCTGCCTCGCCGGGCCAGTTCGTCGGCGATGCCGTTCAAGATGTCCCACTTCTTCGCGCACCAGGCGGGAGCGAGCAGGATGTCCTTCGAGGCGGTGCCGGTGACGCGGTGGTACACCACCTCCCAAGGCGTGCGCTCGATCAGGTCGCTGGCGATGCGGACATAATCCGCCTCGCTGATCGGCGCGTAGTCGCCGCGTTTCCATTCGATCGCGAGGCGGGTGTGCTTCACCACATGCAGCGGATGCAGCTTGAGGCCGTCGACCCCGACCTCGAGCACGCGGTCGAGGCTGACGTGGCTGTGCGATTCGTCCTCGCCTGGCAGACCGACGATGAGGTGAGCGCACAGCGGAATGCCGCGCGCCCGCGCTGCCCTCGCCGCCGCCACATATTCGGCGAAGCCGTGGCCGCGGTTGACCCGCGCCAGGGTGGTGTCGAAGGACGACTGCAGG
>JBGSTQ010000192.1:0-2069 GCA_041736375.1 Thiobacillaceae bacterium | reverse complement strand
CAGCGCCAGCCAGGCTGCCTCGGTCGCCCGCGGCAGCAGCGACAACGGTCGCATGCCGGCTTCCCCGGCCGTGCCGAATGCCGCCAATGCCCCGGCATAGATTTCCCTGCCTGGCAGCGACTGCCACAGCGAGAAGGGAATCGGCAGCAACTGCAGCACGGGCAGAACGATCAGCAGGGCGAGCCCCAATAGGCAACCCGCCGAAAGACGCTGCAGAAACACCGGACGCAGGAGCGGATAGGCCAGCAGCAGAACGGCGGCCAGTTCCAGCGTCAGCAGGGGGAGCGGACGGTTGCCGCCCTTGATCAGGGGAGCGAACAGCAGAATCGCGGCAAGGAGGGTGACAGCGAAAAAATCGAGGCCGTCCCGGGGGTGTACGGGACGGCTGTCCGACTTCATGCGAATGCTGCGAGGAAAGCGGTTACTGGGCGCTGATCGGAGTGTCGTCGTCGCCGCCATCGCCCTGGAGCACCAGGAACGCGGCAGCGCCCACCAGCACGGGAGCGACCAGGCTGGACAGGGGAACGAGCGGGCCGGCGGCGCCGGCAGTCATGGCGCCATTGACCGCGACGATGGCGGCCTTGCAGCCCGGTTTCAGCGCGACGGTGATCATGTTGTTGGCGTTGAGCTGGGTCTTGCAGCCGTCGTTGAAAATGACTTCGGCGGTGGATTTATCCAGGGTGATGACGCGGTTGCCTTCGTATAACGGGGTGTTGGCCTTGGACGAGCGGAAGCCCTTGCCCTGGTCGACCAGAACCGTGCCTTCGGTCTTGTTGAGTTTGGCGACCGCGGCCGGTTCGTCCTGTGCCGTTGCCAGGCTGCTGGTCCCGAGAAAAACAAGTGCGGCGAGAGTGGTGAGAGTTGAACGCATAGTAATTTTTGTCGCTCCTTGCTTCGGTTAATTTGCCCCGTCACGGGTGCGCATCGCAATCAACGGATAAAAGCCATGCAATCTGAACAGCATCGGCCCGAAGAATAACACAGCCCGCAACGGCTTCAGGCCGCCCTGTTGGCTTGATGCAACAATCCCGGCCCGCTTCGCCGCCTGTTCAGCGCACCTGCTCGATGCCGAGGTTGTCGAACCAGATGGTGCCGGTGGCGTCGAAATCGAGCCGGATCGTTCCGGCTAGCTCCAGGCGCAGCATCTGCACCGGGCAGTCGGTCGGGGGGATGCTGAATTCGGTGCGGAAACGGGTCCATGGCTCGCTGCCGCGGAAGCGGTCGGTGAGGGTGACGGGCACGTCATTGCCGAGGCAGTACAGGGCCCACTGCATGCCCTGCGGCGCCTGCAGGTTGTCCGGCCGCACGCGTCCCTGCAGATAATAGTTTCCGGGCGGCAGCATCAGGTATTGATGCAGGTGGCGGAACTGCGCGCGCAGCCCGCGAAAGCTCACGCGCAGCGCCCGTTCGCCCGAGGTGTCGAAGGTGGCCGCGGTATCCAGCGACACCGCCGGATGCTTCTGGTGGATCCAGTCGAACCCCAGGTTCGAGATCGGCGCCTCGAAGCTGCCGTTGTAGAGATAACCCGCCTTGGCGATCTGTTCCTTGGTCAGGCTGTTGAGCCAGACGAACCAGGCTTCCAGCCATTCGCCATCCTTCTGCAGACGGGCGAGATAGGCGCGCCGCATGTCGGGGGTCGCGGCGTTCGGTCCGCCCTGCTGCAGGTTGAACAGCACCCGGACCGTGTCCAGCGCGGGCGCCTGGCTGGCGGCATGGATGAAGAACGCCGGCCACCACGGCAGGGGCTGCCTGAGCAGGGGGATGAAGGCGGCGCGATAGGCGGGGTTGTCGGCCACCCGCAGCAGCTCGGGAAACGCCTTGGCATGCAGGTCGTGGCGGTGCCGCAAAACCGTGTTCCAGTGTCCGAGCGCGCGTTCGAGATTGCCCTGGCGCATCCAGTATCCCGCGACTTCCATCTGCACATCGCTGCGCTGCGGCGCCCGCAACAAGTAGCGGCCGGCCTCGCCCAGGATGAAGTTGACTTCTTCTGCAAACGGCACCGGCTCTCGGGCCAGGTCCTGGCGTGGTGTATCGGTGGTGCCCAAAATGGTCTTGCCCAGCCAGGGCAC
>JBGSTQ010000107.1:0-3042 GCA_041736375.1 Thiobacillaceae bacterium | reverse complement strand
GCCCGGTGCCGGGGCATGGGATCCGGGCATCAACCAGCCTGGCGCCATCGGCAACACCGGCCCGGCCCGGCGCTCGGTGCGCCGGTGAGCCATTTCGCTTCAGTTGCGGCTGCAAGTCGACCACTAGGGGGGTGAAGCCGTGCCCACTGGTGTTGACGGGCGCCCCCATTTCAACGCGGTGCGGGAAGCACTTCGCTGCGTCAAGATCATGCAGGCAGCAGGATGACGGAGACGGCAGGCAGCGATGATGTGATCGTGCACTTCTCGTTGGTCACCGGCGGCCCCTTACAACAGCGTGCTGTGTCGACTGGGGCGCGTCGGGGCCGACCCGCTTCCTACGCTGAAAGCGGTCATCGTCCTGGCCTTGCTGGCGTGGCTGCCGATTTTAGAATCAGTTATTCCAGGCCATCAACGGCAAGCCGCGCATCGTCCCGGACGCTCTGGAAATACGCAGGACGCGCGCTTCATGGAAGCCGGCCAGAAGTTCCGCACCATCCAGCCGTAACCGTTTCACCTTTTTTCATCCCACCCATGGAGATTTATCAGTAATGAACACTTGCCCTGCCACACGTACTCTGACCGCCCTGCTCGCCGTGGCGCTAGCCGGGCTCGCTCCCGTCGCCGCGCAGGCAGAAACCACGGGCGACTCCTGGGAATATCAAGCGGCGATCTACCTCTGGCTGCCGTCCATCGGTGGCGATACGTCCTTTCCGTCCAGCAGCGGCGGTTCCAGTGTCGATGTATCGGCGGAGGATGTCCTCGATGCGTTGGAGATGGCGTTCATGGGCACGTTCGGCGCGAAGAAGGGCAAGTGGGGGGTCTGGTCAGACCTGGTCTACGCCGACTTCGGCGCTTCGAAAGATGGCTCGCGCGACTTCACCATCGGCAACGTGGAGATACCCGCCAGTGTCGATGCCGACCTGTCGCTCGATCTCAAGATGTGGATGTGGACCGTCGCCGGCACCTATGAACTGGCCAAAACGCCGAAATACACGGTCGACCTCCTGGCCGGCGCGCGCTATCTCGATGTGACCCAGACGCTGGACTGGTCGATATCCGGCGACATCAGCGGGCTGCCGCCTGTTTCGAGCAGCGGCTCGTCCGAGGTGAACCCGAACTTCCTGGACGGCGTCATAGGCGTCAAGGGCGTGGCCTATCTGGGCAACGAGCACAAATGGTTCATCCCCTACTATCTCGACGTCGGTACCGGCCAGTCGGATCTCACCTGGCAGGTCAATGCCGGCATCGGCTACCGCTACAACTGGGGTGCCCTGGTCGCGACCTGGCGTTACCTGGACTACGAATTCGAATCGGACGATCGGATCCAGAGCTTGAACCTGAGCGGACCGCTCTTCGGCGCATCATTCCAGTGGTAGACGGCTCTGAGGCGATGCCGACCAACGCAAGCCCGGCAAGGATGGCAGGTTTCCGGCCGTGGGCAGCACCGTCGATGTCGCCAACGCGACCTAGACCAACACTATCCGCGCCCCCGAACTGGTCACGGTGTGGAAGGACCCGGACTTCGATCCCGCGCTGCGCGCCTTTTACTACGCTCGCGTGCTGCAGATCCCGACGCCGCGCTGGACTGCCTACGACGCCCAGCGCTTCGGCATCAAGCCGCTGGAGGGCACGACCATGACGCTGCAGGAACGGGCCTATACGTCGCCCATTTGGTGCAGCGCCGGGAAATAGGGAGCCTCAATTAGGAATGGCCATGAAGCACGGTGTCGATACCCTTTCCTTGACGCCGAATCTGCAGCGCTTCGCGGTGGGTGCGCTTGTGTTGCTTGCCCTCTCTGGCTGCACGAGCGTGTCGCCCCAGCGAATCAACACGGATCGCATGGACTATGGACAGGTCATCGCAGATTCCTGGAAACGCCAGACGCTGCTGAATGTCGTGCGCCTGCGCTATTCCGATGCGCCGGTGTTCCTGGAAGTCGCTTCGATCATCAACAGTTATTCGGTCGGCGGAAAGGCGAGCGCGCTGGCAACACTCCCAAGCCGGATCGACCCGAATGTGTTCGAGTTGGGCGCCGAGGGCAGTTGGTCCAACACGCCGACAGTGACCTATCAGCCCTTGATGGGCGACCGATTCACCAAGTCCCTGCTGCAACCCGTTCCGCCGTCGGCCGTCTTCCAGTTGATGCAAGGCGGCTGGCCGGCAGACCTCGTTCTGCCAACCGTCGTCGGCTCGATCAATGGGCTACGCAACAGCCTCGGCGGGGTTGAGGCCGACCCTGGCTTTCAGCAACTGGTCGAAGCCTTGACTCGCATTCAGCGTGCTGGCGGCCTCGGCATCCGGGTCGAACCCCGCAAGGACGGCAGCGCGGTTGTCGTGGTGATCCGGCGCGAAGACAAGGGCGCTGCGCCAGGCAAAGATGCTCGCCTCGTGCAGGAACTGCTGGGACTCGAGGAAGGCATCAGCGAATTCGAAATCGTCTACGGTCTGGTCCCGAAGGACCGCCGTGAAGTGGCCCTGCTCAGCCGCTCCATGCTGGAGATCATGCTGCAACTGGGTTTTGGGGTCGACCTGCCGGCAGAGCATGCACGGGACGGCCGGGCCCTGCCCGGCCGCTGGCAAGCCGGCGATGCCGAGGCCAAACCGCTGGTGCGCATCCATTCGGGAGCCGAAGCTCCGACCGATGCCTATACCGCGGTGCCATACAAGGGCCACTGGTATTGGATCGATGACACCGATATCGCAAGCAAGCGCACGTTCACGTTTTTGATGATCCTGTTCTCGCTTGCCGAAACCGGCCAGAGCCCGGTCGCTCCGGTCGTGACGGTGCCATCACGATGAGGCAAGCTGCTTCACCGCGATGCGATGACCATTCAGGGGCAGGCCAGGCCTTCGCCGATCAAGTGTTCACCGAACATTTGTAACAACTGTTGATAGAGGATGGAGTCACCATGAAACCCGAAAAATTCCTTTCAGCGAATGCCTCGACTGCGACTGCAGCGAAACTGCGCACGGGTCCGGCCAGACGTGGCGCAGGTGCCATCGGCGGCCTGCTGGCTACCGCGGTCGCGCAGGTGCTTGCG
>JBGSTQ010000097.1:0-5179 GCA_041736375.1 Thiobacillaceae bacterium | reverse complement strand
CGGCCTCGACCCGCAGGCGCGCCACCTCATCTGGCAGGGGCTGCGGCGGCTAATCAACGAGGGCAAGACCATCGTGCTGACCACGCATTTCATGGACGAGGCCGAGCGCCTGACCGACCGCCTGGCGATCCTCGACCACGGCCGCATCGTCGCCGAGGGCGCGCCGCGGGCGCTGATCGAGACCCATATCGAGCCCGCCGTGGTCGAGGTCTTCGGCGAGGGGCTGGAGGCCTGGACGGGACTGCACGCGGCGCGCCTGTGCCAGCGTTCGGAGCGCGTCGGCGAGACCCTGTTCTGCTACACCGCCACGCCCGACAACGTGATCGCTGCCCTGAAGCAGGCTCCGGCGCTACGCTACCTGCACCGCCCGTCCAATCTCGAGGACGTGTTCCTCAAGCTCACCGGCCGCGATTTGCGGGATTGAGAGAACGCAAGCAAGCCGTTTACTGAACCGAGCCAGCCATGTCGACCTTCCTGCAAATCCCCCGCCTGTCGTGGCGCTTCATCCCGGTGTGGCAGCGCAACTACCTGGTGTGGAAGAAGCTCGCCATCCCGTCCATCCTCGGCAATCTGGCCGATCCCATGCTCTACATGCTGGGCCTGGGCTACGGCCTCGGCAGCCTGCTGCCGGAAGTCGGCGGCATGCCCTACCTGACCTTTCTGGCCGCCGGCACGGTGGCCTACAGCACGATGAACGCCGCCACCTTCGAGGTGTTGTATTCGAGCTTCTCGCGCATGCACGTGCAGCGCACCTGGGACGCGATCCTGAACACGCCGATGACGCTTGACGACGTCATGCTGGGCGAGCTGACCTGGGCGATGGCGAAGAGCCTGCTGTCGGGTCTGGCGATCCTGGCGGTGATCTGGGGCCTCGGCCTGTTCGGCAATTTCTGGATGACGCTGTGGATCGCACCGGTGGTGGTGCTGGTGGGGTTCTGCTTCGGCGGCATGGGGCTGGTGATGAACGCGGTGTCGCCGAGCTACGACTTCTTTCTCTATTACTTCACCCTGGTTATCACCCCGATGGTGCTGCTGTGCGGGGTGTTCTACCCGGTCACCCAGCTGCCCGCGCTGTTGCAGAGCGTGTCGGCCTGGCTGCCGCTGACCCACGCGGTCGATCTGGCGCGGCCACTGGTGCTGGGGCGGATGCCCGACGACATCGCGCTGCACGTCGGCGCCCTGATCGTCTATGGTGCGATCGGCTATTTCCTCGCCCTGGCGTTCACCCAGCGGCGCCTGCTGAAGTAGACATCGGCATGGAGAAGACCCTGGAATCGCGACTGAACGAACTCGAAGCCAAACTCAGCTTCGCCGAGGACCTGATCGAGACCCTCAACCTCACGGTATTTCGCCAGCAGGAACAGATCGACCGGATACAGCAGCAGATCCGTCTGCTGCACGAGCAGCTGCTCGCGGTCCTGCCCAAGGAAGAGCGCGACCTGCGCGACGAGATCCCGCCGCATTATTAAAGCGCTCAATCGCCCCGAGGCGGCCCCCCCACAAAGCCTTGCCATCGCAGTTGTAGGAGCGACGCCCTCGTCGCGATCCGCTGCCCCTCGCGCCAGCGCCCACGCCACAATCGACCATCAACCGTGATACACACGGAATCGCCCCGGTGGTGGGGGAGCGAGGTTGTTGCTGCTTCAGCAGCTTACAACCCCGGCCTACTCCCTGCGGGTGCTCCTACAACCACACCGCATCCCAATGCGGGTAGTCACCCAGGTGTTCGACAAGGCCGGCACGCAAAGGATTGGCAACAATGTAACGGGCCACGTCCACCAGATCTTCATCACTGCGCAAGGCATGGTCGTGAAATCCCTTCTGCCAAATCCCTTTGCCCAACTTGTGAGAGGTGACCGCCTTCACCGCACTGACCACCCGCGGCAGCGATTGGCCCTCGCCCAGCTGCATCAACCAGTGCAGATGATCGGGCATGACCACGAATGCCAGCGTCGACGCCTCATCGCGGATTTGGGTCTGGTGCAACGAATTGATCAGCAAACGCGCGTTGCGCAATTCAGAAAAGACATGAGCCCGACCCAGGGTAACGGTGGTGATGTGATAGATCTGTCCGGGGAGAGAGACTCGGCCGCGGCGCAGATCTTTTCCGTGAGGTCTTGCGGGATCTGCGGGCATTGCGGTTCTCCTGGATTTTGGGGAAAGCATCGCCTCGGGGCGATCAGCCAGCCTTCGCTATCGCGCGATCTTCACCACCACCTTGCGCACCCGTCCCTCGCTTACCAACGGAGCATGCGCGTCCTCGGGGAAGAAGATGCAGAACGCGCCGGCCGGGGTGGCCACCCAGCTGGCCGGGGCATCATCGAAGAAGCGGATGTCCCGTTCCACGCTGTAGTCGTCGACCGGCGCATGGCACTCGCCGAGCGGCTTCCAGCCCATCTCGTCGATGCCTTCCAGCACCAGCTGGATATCGATGTAACGGCGATGGCATTCGAGCTTCGCCTCGTCGCGCGTGCGCCCGGGGCAGGCTTCGACGATGGCGAACAGCGACCCGCCATCGATGACATGGCGCCCCGGCGCCAGCGCGTCCAGGTCGGTGGTGCGCAGAAATTCGAAGGCGCGCGAAAACAGCGGATGCAGTGCAAGATAGCGGTCGGCGTTGGTGAGGGTGTCGAGGATCATGGCAGCGGTCCGGAGGGGTTTGCGGGCGAGCATAGCCGAATCGGCCGCCCCCTTCACTCTTCACCCCTTCCCTGTCCGGTGCTACCATGGTGTCACCCGTTCAGCGGAGACGACCATGGCTGCCACCACCACCCTCAAACTTCCCGAAGACCTCAAGGCACGCATCATTGCCGCCGCCGAACACGCAGGCAAATCGCCACATGCGTTTATGGTGGAAGCTTTGGCCAGGCAGACGGAGATGCTGGAGCGTCGGCGGGAATTTATTGAATCCGCACTCGCTGCCGAAGAAGAAATCGCACAATACGGACTGATTTATGAGGGCGACGAGGTGATTCGCTATTTCCGCGACAAACTCGCGGGCACACCCGCCAAGCGCCCGAAACCGGTCAAGTTGCAATCGCGCCGATGACCCGTGTGGTCTTTTCCCCCGGCGCCGTTCTGGACATCGAACGCCTGTCTGAATTCCTGATGGAAGAAGATCCGGCGTCTGCTAAAGCGACTGGCGAAATACTGGCATCCGGCCTGCAGATTCTGACAAGTCACCCGCTCGTTGGCAGAAAAGCGGAATACGGCTACCGGGAATTGATCATTTCGCGCGGTCGCAATGGCTACATCGCCCTATACAAATTCGACGCCATGACGGATACGGTCATCGTCATGGCCATCCGGCATCAGCGCGAAACCCCGCCTGCTAGCGGCTGATCGGCTTGTAGCGGATGCGCCTGGGCTTGGCGCCCTCTTCGCCCAGGCGCTTCTTCTTGTCGGCCTCATATTCCTGGTAGTTGCCGGCGAAGAACACCACCTGCGAGTCCCCTTCGAAGGCGAGGATGTGGGTGGCGATGCGGTCGAGGAACCAGCGGTCGTGGGAGATCACCAGCACGCAGCCGGCGAACTCGAGCAGCGCGTCTTCCAGCGCACGCAGGGTTTCCACGTCAAGGTCGTTGGACGGTTCGTCGAGCAGCAGGACGTTGCCGCCGGCGATCAGGGTCTTCGCCAGATGCAGGCGCCCGCGTTCGCCGCCTGACAGGTTGCCGACGAGCTTCTGCTGGTCGGCGCCCTTGAAGTTGAAGCGCCCGATGTAGGCGCGCGACGGCGTCTCGTAGCGGCCGACGGTGAGGATGTCGCGGCCTTCGGCGATCTCGTCGAACACGGTCTTGCCGGCGGCGAGTGCGTCGCGGCTCTGGTCGACGTAGGCGAGCTTGACCGTCGGGCCGATGACGATCGCGCCGGAATCGGGCTGCTCCTTGCCGGTGATCATCTTGAAGAAGGTCGACTTGCCCGCGCCGTTGGGGCCGATAATGCCGACGATGGCGCCGGGCGGCACGCTGAAGCTGAGATTGTCGATCAGCAGGCGGTCGCCGAAGCTCTTCGTCACGCCGTCGAACTCGATGACCTTGTCGCCGAGGCGCTCGCCGAGCGGGATGAAGATTTCCTGCGTTTCGTTGCGCTTCTGGTATTCGACCGAGTTGAGTTCCTCGAAGCGGGCCAGGCGCGCCTTCGACTTGGCCTGGCGCGCCTTGGGATTCTGCCGCACCCATTCGAGCTCCTGCTTCATCGTCTTGATGCGGCCGGCTTCCTGCTTGGCCTCGGTCTCCAAACGTGCTTCCTTCTGCTCCAGCCAGCTGGTGTAGTTGCCCTTCCACGGGATGCCGTGGCCGCGGTCGAGTTCGAGGATCCACTCGGCGGCGTTGTCGAGGAAGTAGCGGTCGTGGGTGACCGCCACCACGGTGCCGGGGAAGCGCACCAGGTATTGTTCCAGCCAGTCGACCGACTCGGCGTCGAGGTGGTTGGTCGGTTCGTCGAGCAGCAGCATGTCGGGGTTGGACAAGAGCAGCTGGCACAGCGCGACGCGGCGCTTCTCGCCGCCGGACAGGTTGCCGATGGTCGCCTCCCACGGCGGCAATCTCAAGGCATCGGCGGCGATTTCCATCTGCGTATCGGTATCGGCGCCGGCGGTGGCGAGAATCGCCTCGCACTTCGCCTGCTCCTCGGCGAGCTTGTCGAAGTCGGCGTCGGGCTCGGCGTAGGCGGCGTAGATTTCATCCAGGCGGGTCTTGGCCGAAACGATCTCGCCCAGCCCGGCCTCGACCGCCTGGCGCACGCTGTGCGCCAGGTCGAGCTGCGGTTCCTGCGGCAGGTAGCCGATGCGGATCCCCGCCATCGGGATGGCTTCGCCCTCGATGTCCTTGTCGATCCCCGCCATGATGCGCAGCAGGGTCGACTTGCCCGAGCCGTTGAGGCCGAGTACGCCGATCTTGGCGCCTGGAAAGAACGACAGCGAGATGTCCTTGAGGATCTGCCGCTTTGGCGGGACGATCTTGCCGACGCGGTTGAGGGAATAAACGTATTGCGCCATTGCTGCACTACCCAAAAATCAAAGCGCGAAGCTTACCAGCAGGAGGCCGTTCAGCGCGCGCCCGGACAGGGATCGAAGGCGCAGCGCCTGGCGGGGTTACGGCTGACGTAGCTGCCGTCGGGGCAGAGTTGGACGTCGGCGGGACAGACGATCCCGTCTTCGGGGATCGGCGGCGGGGGCGGC
>JBGSTQ010000058.1:0-2244 GCA_041736375.1 Thiobacillaceae bacterium | reverse complement strand
GCAGCTGTGCCATCAGCACAAGGTGGCGGTGGTGGCGCGCGGCGCCGGCACCGGGCTTTCCGCGGGCGCGCTGCCAGTCGATGGTGCGGTGCTGCTGGTGCTGGCGAAACTCAATCAGATCAAGGCGATCGACCCCCAGGCCAGAACGGCGACCGTGCAGCCCGGGGTGCGCAACCTGGCGATTTCCGAAGCCGCCGCGCCGCACAATCTTTACTACGCACCCGATCCGTCGTCGCAGATCGCCTGCTCGATCGGCGGCAACGTGGCGGAAAATTCTGGCGGGGTGCACTGCCTGAAATACGGCCTGACGGTCCACAACATCCTCCAGCTGCGCGCCTGGACCATCGATGGCCAGCTGCTCGAAATCGGCAGCGAGGCGCTCGATGCCCCAGGCTACGACCTGCTCGCCCTCATGACCGGCTCGGAAGGCATGCTGGCGGTGATCACCGAGGTCACGGTCAAGCTGCTGCCACGCCCGGAGCGCGCGCAGGTGGTGCTGGCGGCATTCGACGACGTGGCGAAAGCAGGTGCCGCGGTCGGCAACATCATCGCCGCCGGCGTCATTCCCGCCGGGCTGGAAATGATGGACCGCCTCGCCATCCAGGCCGCCGAGGCTTTCGTCCACGCCGGCTATCCGCTCGATTGCGAGGCGCTGCTCTTGTGCGAGGTCGACGGCGTCAACGAGGAGGTCTCGGCCGACATCTTCACCGTGCGCGAGGTGCTCGAAACCTCCGGGGCGATCGAGATCCGTACCGCCGAGAGCGAGGAAGCGCGCCTCAAATTCTGGGCGGGTCGCAAAGCCGCCTTTCCGGCGGTGGGCCGTCTTTCGCCCGACTATTACTGCATGGATGGAACCATCCCGCGCGGCCAGCTGCCCCATGTTTTGAAACGCATCAGCGAGATGGGCGAGGAATTCGGACTGGCGGTGGCCAACGTGTTCCACGCCGGCGACGGCAACCTGCATCCGCTGATCCTGTTCGACGCCAATCAGCCCGGCGAACTCGTCAAGGCCGAAACCTTCGGCGGCAAGATCCTGGAACTGTGCGTCGAGGTCGGCGGCACCATCACCGGCGAACACGGCGTCGGCCTGGAGAAGATCAACCAGATGTGCACCCAGTTCACCACGCCGGAACTCCTGCGCTTCCACGATGTGAAGGCGGCGTTCGACCCCGACACCCTGCTCAACCCCGGCAAGGCCGTGCCCGAACTGCACCGCTGCGCCGAGTGGGGCGCGATGCACGTCCACGGCGGCCAGCTGCCGCACCCCGAGCTGCCGAGGTTCTGATGCCGGACGCATTGATCGATCGCATCTGCGCGGCCTACGCCGAGGGCGCGCCACTCATCATCCAGGGTGGCGGCAGCAAGACCTTCTACGGCAACACCGATGAAGGTGAAATCCTCAGCACGCGCTCGCTCGCCGGCGTGGTCGATTACCAGCCCAAGGAGCTGGTGCTGACCGCGCGTGCCGGCACCCCGCTCACCGAAATCGAGGCGCTGCTCGCCGAACAGAATCAAATGCTGGCGTTCGAGCCGCCGCACTTTTCCCCCTCTAATGGAACATCTAGCCATTCGACTAAGCCCGCAAGCGGGCAAGTCGTTGGTTATCCCCAACCCTCCCCCTCCAGGGGGGAGGGGGCGAACGTCACGCCCAAAACGATTAATGCCACGCTCGGTGGCAGCATCGCCGCCGGCCTCTCGGGTCCGCGCCGCCCCTACGCCGGAGCCGCACGCGACTTCGTGCTCGGCGTGCGCATGATCGACGGCATGGGTCAACCACTGCGCTTTGGCGGCCAGGTGATCAAGAACGTCGCCGGCTACGACGTCTCGCGGCTGATGGTCGGTGCGCTCGGAACGCTCGGCCTCATCACCGAAGTATCGCTCAAGGTATTGCCGAGACCGGCGGCGGAGACCACGCTGC
The DNA here is from genome assembly GCA_041736375.1 of Thiobacillaceae bacterium. GTDB lineage: Bacteria > Pseudomonadota > Gammaproteobacteria > Burkholderiales > Thiobacillaceae > Thiobacillus. The sequence goes on along the minus strand of JBGSTQ010000058.1, from coordinate 326 downwards.
AGTTCGAGCTCGACGAAGGCACCGCCATCCAGAAAATGAACCAGTGGGCGGGCCAGCCGCTGCCGCTGTCGGCGACATCATGGCACGCGGGCCTCCTGACCGTTCGGCTGTCGGGTGCAGCGTCAGCCGTGAACGCCGCGCAGGCCAAACTCGGCGGCGAGATCTTGAAGGACGCCGTCGCCTTCTGGCAGCGCCTGCGCGATCAGGCGACCCCCTTTTTCGACAAGCGCCCGCTGTGGCGGGTGGCGGTCAAACCGACCACGCCGCCGCTCAGGCTTGGCGACGATCAATGGATCGAATGGGGCGGTGCGGTGCGCTGGCTTGCC
>JBGSTQ010000014.1:0-1943 GCA_041736375.1 Thiobacillaceae bacterium | reverse complement strand
TGGTCGAACAGCACGATGCGGTAGCGCGCCGGGTCGAAGAATCGTCGCTGCACCGCCGAGGTGCCGGAGCCGGGGCCGCCGTGGATGAAGACCACCGGGATGCCATCGGGGTTGCCCGAGGTCTCCCAGTAGATCCGGTGCACGCCGGCGGTGTCGAGCCAGCCCTGGGCGTACGGCTCGAGCGGGGGATAGAGGAATAAACTTTCTGCCATGGACGGTTCGTTGTATGGGGGTTTCGAATAATATCGCTGACATCGGCAATGCCTTCAATTTCATGACGACGCCATTCAAATACGCCCACGCCAGCCACTCCGACTGGACCGCCGCCGCCCAGGACTGCATGGCGCAGCTTGGGGCGATACCCGCCACGGCGACGCTGGGTTTTCTCTACGTTTCCGACGACTTCGGCAGCGAGACCGCGGCCATCCTTGCCTTCTTCAAGAGCGCGACCGGGGTGCCGCACTGGGTCGGCACGGTCGGGGTGGGCGTCTGCGCCACCGGGGTCGAATACCTCGAGCAGCCGGCCATGGCGGTGATGCTGGGCGAGTTCGATGCGGCCGACTTCCGTGTGCTGCCGGGGCTGACGTCGCGCCAGGAGGTTGCCGCGCACGATCTGGATGAGGCCTACTTCGCGGTGGTTCATGGCGATCCGCGCAACACGCAGATCCAGGATCTGATCGAGGCGCTGAGTGCGCGCATGAGCAGCGGCTTCGTCGTTGGCGGCTTGTCGAGCGCGCGCGGCGAGATGCCGCAGATCGCCGACGGCATCACCGAAGGCGGGCTGTCGGGGGTGGTGTTCAGCGAGCGGGTGCTCCTGGCGACAAAACTCAGCCAGGGCGTGTCGCCGCTGGGGCCGCGCCACCGCATCACCATGGCCAACAAGAACATTGTCGGCAACCTCGACCACCGGCCGGCGCTGGAGGTGATGAAGGAGGAGATCGGCGACGTGCTGGCGCGCGACCTGCAGCGCGCCGCGGGCTACATCTTCGTCGGACTGCCGGTACGCGGTTCGGATACCGGCGATTATCTGGTGCGCAACATTATGGGCGTCGATCCGCAGAATGATCTGGTGGCGATCGGTGCGCATGTTGAAACGGGTGACGAGCTGCTGTTTTGCCGCCGCGACCAGGATAGCGCCGAGGAAGATCTGCGGCGCATGCTCGTTGCAATCCGGCAACAGCTGGGCGCGCCGATCCGGGGCGCCGTGTATTATTCCTGCCTGGGTCGGGGGCAGCACATGTTCGGTGCGCCGAACCGCGAACTCGGGCTGATCAGCGAGGCGCTGGGCGAGGTGCCGCTGGTCGGGTTTTTCGCCAACGGGGAGATTTCGCATGACCGGCTGTATGGCTACACGGGGGTGCTGACCCTGTTCGGCTGACCCTGAAACGACGTATTCCCAATCAAGCAGGAGACACAAGATGACCCTACACGCGATGAAAGAAGAGGAAGTACGCCTGTTGCGCGACGAAATCGAGATGCTGATGGGAGAACGCCGCCAGCTGCTGCAGGTGGCCGGCGCGGCCGCCGTTTTTGTGGCGAATCTCGATACCGAGAGCCTGCCGGACGAGGCCGGCACCATCGATGCGGCCGAGATGCTGGCGGAGCAGTTGAACGGATTGTCGGAAGAAACCCTGAAGGACGCACTGGAGTCGGTACAGGCCGAACTCGATCCGATGCAGTAGGCGTTGCCGCTGCACATCCTTTGCCCGTGGACGTGAGGCCTTGGCCAAACTGAAGATTCCTACCTGGAACGCCATGGGACGATCCATAGGACGATTCCTGCTCATTGCTGGATTGACCGCGCTGTTCTATGCGCTGGCCGCCAGGCTCAGTCTCCTTCTTTCCCTCTATCTCGTCGATGTCGTTGCCGCGGTCTGGCTGGCCGCCGGTGTCGGCGCGGCCGCCAGCCTGCGCTTCGGCCTGGCCGGCGTGCTGGGCGTATT
>JBGSTQ010000013.1:0-6553 GCA_041736375.1 Thiobacillaceae bacterium | reverse complement strand
GCAGCGGTCGTTGCAACGGCGGCACTTCCTATGATCACGGTGCGGCGCGCGGCGCGACGCCCGACGCCGAAAATCGCGGGCGCTTCCGGCCCCAGCTGGCCTTGCAGCGGCGCCTGGGCCGTCTGCGGCGGGACATCGCCCAGCATCAACACAACAAAAAGGACGGGGCCGAGAATTGCCATCTTGAAAATGTTTTTCATTGCCATGCTCCGGTGGGATTACTGTGCGGATGAACTGCTGGAATCGAGGCGCAGGAATTCGGTTTCTGTCGCGTTCTGCGGCGGATTGAAGTTGAAGACGGAATCGGTCAGATGGGGGTCGACATTCCAGTCGCTCATCACCACCGTGGTACTGGGGTGCGCGAAGTGCAACTTGTCGGTGACGACATACTTGAGCGGCAACGGATCGCCGGTTTCCGGGACCCAGATCTGGAAATCGACATCCGGACGGCTGAACACGAGGTGGTCGGTCGTGACCCCGCCGATGACCGCCTTGCCGACGATGATGGCCGACCACACATGTTCCATCATCAGCGGAAAGGCGTTCGTGTAGACCAGGTCGCTGGCGGGGGCAATGATGCCGAGGGATTCGCGCGCGTAATCCAGCATGGCCTCGATGTTGTCCGGCGCCGGCACACTGGCGAAGTAGTTGTGCGATGCGTTGAAAAGGCTCAGCGTCTTGCCGTCGTAGGAAAAGCTCTGGTCGACGATGTCGCCGTGCCGCTTGGCGAGCAGCTTGTTGGGCCGCTTGATCATCAGGATGTTCGAAGAATCGAACTGGATCTTCTGCCCCAGATCGAGCACCTCCTCGACCGTGTTATGCGTGTGCACGCTGAACTGCTTCAGCGACGCCAGGTAATCCAGCGTGCGTTGCAGGGTCTGCACGGCGGCCGGGTCGACCGTCTGCGCCTGTGCCTGCATGGGAACGATCGCCGACAGCATGAGGGTCGCGAGAGCGAAGCCTGCTGCAGCCATCCTGATATTCAATATCGCCATTCTGTTCTCCTGTTGGAAAAATCAACGCACTGCAAATATACGCCCATCGTCGGGAGTCGGCGCCAGATCGCCAGACTACTGCTGCAGCTCGATTTCGCCCGGCCGCCAGGACTTGTTGAACCACGACTCCAGTGGACCGTAGAGGCGAAGGATCATGAACCACCCCTTGCCGGGAATGGTCTGCACCCAGTTGTTCTCCATGCCCGCTGGTGCTTTGGGTCCGAAGTAGACATCCACCGAGCCGTCCTCATTGGTCTTGACGCCCTTGTTCTGGCTGCTGACACTCGGTGCCTTCTGGTCAGTCTGCACCATCGAGCGGGTCTGGTTGTCGTAGACGATCACCGACCAGAAGTCCTTGACCGGGATGTTGGGCGGCAGGCGCAGCTTGTAGGTCTTGCCGCCATCGAAGGGATTGCCCTTCGCATCCTGCACCGACCAGGGGTATTGCGATCCCCGGCCGACCATCTTCTCCTCCATCGCAGGCGTGACGCCGGTGGCGAAGTAGTAGTAGAAGGCGGCGCCATCCAGATTGCTTACACCGGGCGCCACCTCGAACTTGTAACCACCGAAAAACGGCAGGCGCCACGCACTGTCCGGATAGAAGTACGCCTCCTTCGAGCGGATCTTGAAGGCGATGGTCCGCGCCGTCACGGCGCCGATGTTCGCGGCATCGGTCAGGATTTTCTTCATCCGCTCATCGGGATTGAACGGCTGACCCTTGACGATGCCGATCGAGGCGAATAGCCCCAAGGTGGTGGGATCGGAACCCTCCGCCGGTTCCTCCTGGATGACTTGGTTCAACAGTCCCCAGAACGAATAGTCACCCGGTGCGACGAAGTTCGCCGGAATCCCCGAGGCATTGACGAACTTCATGGGCGGCGGGTTGGCGGCGTCAGCCAAGCGATAGATCCGCAGGTTCTTCTTGACCGAGTCGACTCCGGGCCGGGTCGAACCGTCCACGAGGAAAGCGCGGAAGACCAGCCAGTTGCCGAAGGTGCTTGGCCGAACGATGTGATATCCCGGCGGTATGTCGCCCTTGTATCCCGGCGGCAACAGGAGGTACTTGCCGCCCTCGCCCCTGTCGGCGCCGGTGATGCCAACGTCGGCCACCCACTTGTACCAGAAGTCGTTGACCAGCCCCAGCACCTTGGGCGGAATCTCGGCCACCAACGGTCCCTTGCTGGTGTCGACCCAGATGAAATTGTAGATCGTGTTGTCGTTCGCCGTCAGCTCAACGGTCCTCGGATCGACCAGATCTTCCCAGATCACGTCGGTCTGGTTATCGGGCCCGAACTTGCGTATTGAATCGCGCATGCCCGCCTGGTTGACGATGGGGATCGCCAGCAGATAGGCCTGCAGCGCCCGCGAGCGGTCCAGGTTGTCGTAGATCTTGTCAACGGTATCGGCCGACGGGTAGCCATAATCCAGGTTCAACGTCCCGATCGAGGACTCGATCTTGTCAGGCACGGCGACACCCGGCGCGAAAGGCGTGGAATACTTGAATTGTGGATCCGCGGCGGTTCCGCTGTGAGACTGCGCGATCGCAGGCGCACCCGTCCCAAACACCACTAGAGCCGCCGCGCAGAATAGTAGAAAGGGACGCGCATGGGCCAAGCCGTAAATCTTCCGCATGGTTTTCTCCAGCATAAGAACGAGGCGTTTAATATAGCAATATGGACGGACTCATGCCTTGCAATTCCGGACATTAATCGATTGGCAATGCGCACAGCGCAGAGGCAACCCAAACCCCACAGTACGCAAGGACTGACAGATTCAGAGTAGATCAGTGAAGAAAACCGTCAAATCAAATCCTCTGGCATTGGGTTCGCTGGCGATGAGTGCGCCAGGGGACGTTCGAGTCGGCCCGATCCTTGCCATTCCGGACATCCTGACCGAACTGGGCGTCAGTCCGCAGCGCGCGTTTACGCAAGCCGGCGTCGATCTGCGGCTTTTTCAGGATCCTGACAATCGTATCCAGATCGAGGCGCTCGGGCGCCTGCTCGAAACGTGCGTCGTGCTCACGGGCTGCCGCCATTTCGGACTGCTGGTCGGCGAGCGCTTCGATCTGAATGGCTTCGGTCCACTCGGCTACCTGTTGCGCAATTCCGCCACGGTAGGCGAGGCCATTCGCAGCCTGCTGTTGCATCTCCACCTCCACGACCGCGGCGCGGCGCCGGTGCTGCTCGCCCCCGACCCCGCTCGCGTCATTCTCGGGTATTCGGTCTACCGCCACGGCACGCCGGCGACCGACCAAATCCTGGATGGCGCCATCGCAATTGCCTACCGCATCCTGACCGAACTGTGCGGGCCCGGCTGGAAGCCATTGCGCGTGCAGTTTTCGCACAGCCGACCGGCCAGTGTCGCGCCCTATCGCAAAGTGTTCCGCTCGAACGTCAGCTTTGAGGCGGAAGTCTCGGGGCTCGTATTCGCTTCTTCCTGGCTCGAAAAGCCAATCGAAGGCGCCGACGCGACGCTCCACGACCTCATCGCCAAGGCGATTCGGGATGCTCAGGCCAATCGACCGATAAGTTTCGCCGATCAGGTGGAACGCGCCCTGCCACAAATGCTGCTGAGTGGCATGGCGTCAGCCGAGGCGATCGCGCGCCTGTTCGCGATTCACGAGCGGACGCTTCGGCGGCGCCTCGAGAAGGAAGGGGCGAATCTGCAGCAGCTCATCAACAAGACACGATTCGAACTTGCGAAACAGCTTCTTCAGAACACCACGCTTTCTGTGTCAGAGATCGCCGCTGCCTTGCGGTATGACGATCCGAATGCATTCTCGCGGGCATTCCGCAACTGGGCGACCCTCAGTCCCACCGAATGGCGTGCCCGGCGGTGATCCAGTGCGAGGCTGATTGAGATCAGCTTCCCGTAAATTTGATTGGTGAGTGACCGAAAATGCAAGACCCGATGCCGCGCTTTAGTGCTAAATTGATAAAAGTCTATTTTGTTGAGGGGGAAGCATGCGCAAGATTCATTACCTTACCCGGATGCTCGTCGGCCTGGCCGGCCTGGCGGCATGTAGCGGTATTGCACTGGCCCAGGAGGTCACCGGCACGCTCGGTTCGCCTAGCGCCACCACCACGATCAGCAACAAACAGCTGCCCGCACCCAACCCGCCATTTGGCGGTGTCATCAAGAACGACGCACTGCAATCGAAGGCTTGGTGGGCACCGCGTATCGTGCCGCCCAAGCAGGCGCCGAACGTGCTCCTCATCATCACGGATGATTCCGGCTTCGGCGTGCCGAGCACCTTTGGCGGCGTCGTTCCGACGCCCGCAATGGATCGCATCGCAAAGGAAGGCCTGCGCTACAACCGCATGTTCTCCACTGCGCTGTGCTCGCCCACGCGGGCCGCGCTGATCACCGGGCGCAACCACCACTCGGCCGGTTTCGGCGTGATCTCGGAGCAGTCCACCGGCTTCCCCGGCTACAACAGCATCATCGACAGCGACAAGGCGACCATCGGCCGCATGCTGCTCGACAACGGATACGCCACCGCCTGGTTCGGCAAGGACCACAACACACCGGCCTTCGCGGCCAGCCAGGTGGGGCCCTTCGACCAGTGGCCGACCGGCATGGGCTTTGAATACTTCTACGGTTTTGTGGGCGGCGACGCCAACCAGTGGCAGCCCAACCTGTTCCGCAACACCACGCAGATCTACCCGTTCGAGGGCAAGCCGGGCTGGAATCTGGTCACCGGCATGGCAGACGATGCCATTGCCTACATGAACCGGATTCACCAGATCCAACCCGACAAGCCGATCTTCATCAAGTACGCGCCGGGCGCCACGCACGCGCCGCACCACCCGACCAAGGAGTGGGTGGACAAGATCAGCGCGATGCACCTGTTTGACGGTGGCTACGAGAAGCTGCGCCAGACCATCTTCGAGAACCAGAAGAAGCTGGGCGTGATCCCGAAAGATTCGCAGCTGACACCCTGGCCCAACGAGGTGCTCAAGCCCTGGGACCAGCTGGACGCTCAGACGAAAAAACTCTTCATCAAGCAAGTTGAGGTGTTCGCTGCCTATGCGGCCTACAACGACCATGAGATTGGCCGTGTGATTGACGGCTTCGAGAAACTGGGCAAGCTGGACAACACGCTGATCATCTACATCAACGGCGACAACGGCACCAGTGCAGAAGGCGGCCCGCTGGGTACGCCCAATGAAGTGGCGTTCTTCAATGGCTTGAACGAGATCCCCGTCGACGTGCAGATGAAGTGGTACGACGTCTGGGGCACCGAGCAGACCTACAACCACATGTCGGCCGGCTGGTCATGGGCCTTCGACACGCCCTTCGACTGGTTCAAGCAGAACGCCTCGCGCCTGGGTGGCATCAACCAGAACATGGTGGTGATGTGGCCCGACCGCATCAAGGACAAGGGCGCGCTGCGCGAGCAGTTCATGCACGTGATCGACGTGGTACCGACCATTCTGGAAGCCGCGGGCATCAAGGCGCCGCAGATGGTGGACGGCATCAAGCAGGCGCCGATCGAAGGCACCAGCTTTGCCTACACCTTCGACGCCAAGAACGCGAAAGTGGCGACGCGTCACAAGACCCAGTACTTCGAGATGATGGGCCAGTGGGCGCTGTACGACGACGGCTGGCTGCTCAGCACCAAGGTCAATCGTGCACCGTGGGAGGCTTTTGGCGTCGCCAACCCTGACCCGCTGAACAACCAGGTGTTCCAGCTCTATGACCTGAGCAAGAGCTGGAACCAGGCCGACGACATCGCCGCGCAGAATCCGGCGAAAGTGAAGGAAATGCGCGCGAAGTTCCTGGAGGAAGCGAAGAAGTACCAGGTCTTGCCGCTGGACGCATCGGTAGCAGGCCGCATCGTTGCGCCCAGGCCCAACATCACCGCCGGTCGCAACGAGTTCGTCTACACGACGCCGATGGTCGGCCTGCCGCAGGGTGATTCACCGTTCCTGCTCAATGCGTCCTACACCATCACGGCCGACATCGACGTACCGCAGGGCGGCGCCGAAGGCATGATCCTGACCTCGGGCGGGCGCTTTGGCGGCTACGGCTTCTACCTGCTCAAGGGCAAGCCGGTATTCCTGTGGAACCTGGTCGACCTCAAGCGCATCAAGTGGGAAGGCCCCGAGGCGCTGTCGCCCGGCAAGCACACCGTCGAGTTCGACTTCAAGTACGACGGCCTCGGCGTCGGCACGCTGGCGTTCAACAACATGAGCGGCCTGGGCCGCTCGGGCACCGGTGTCCTGAAAGTGGACGGCAAGGCAGTGCAGAGCATCAAGATGGAACGCACGATGCCGATGATCCTGCAGTGGGACGAGAGCTTCGACATCGGCTCGGACACGCTGACCGGCGTGAATGACGCCGACTACAAGCCGCCGTTCGCGCTGACGGCCGAGTTGAACAAGTTGACGATCAAGGTAGACCGGCCGACGCTGTCGCCTGAAGACATCAAGAAGCTTGAGGGTGCGCATTCCGAAGCGATGGACGGCAAGCCGCTAACGCGCGTGCAGCCCGCACCGATGTAATTCAGCTGGCTCGTTCAAACACGCGGGGCGTTTCGTAATTGAACGCCCCGC
>JBGSTQ010000008.1:0-28661 GCA_041736375.1 Thiobacillaceae bacterium | reverse complement strand
CCTCGCCGGAGCAGGCGGGCAGGGCGGCGGCGAGGATCAGGGGGGCCAGCAGGGCCAAGGCGCGGCGGCGAGTGATGCGATGCATGGTCATTCCAATAGGGTTAAGGGCGCGAATGTTACCGGTACGGCACCCCTCGGATTGCCGGGACGAAGGGAAGTTCACACAACTCGCCCTACAATGGCCATCTTTGCCAACCTTCCTCGCCCACATCGAGCCGGCCATGCTGATCCACCCCCAATTCGACCCCGTCGCCCTGCAACTGGGCCCCCTGGCCGTGCGCTGGTACGGGCTCATGTACGTGGCCGGCTTCGCCGCCTTCATCCTGCTGGGCCGCAGCCGCATCCACGGCCAGCCCCAAACCCGCTGGTCCCTGAAGGAACTGGACGACCTGCTGTTCTGGGGCGTGCTGGGGGTAGTGCTGGGCGGCCGCCTGGGCCAGGTGCTGTTCTACGAGCCCGGCTACTACTTCGCCCACCCGACGGAGATCCTCGCCGTGTGGAAGGGGGGCATGTCCTTCCACGGCGGCTTGATCGGCGTGCTCGTCGCCCTGGCCTGGCACGCCCGCCGGAATGGGCGGCGTTTTCTTGAAGTGGGAGATTTCGTCGCCCCCCTGGTGCCTCTGGGGCTCATGTTCGGCCGCATCGGCAACTTCATCAACGGCGAACTCTGGGGCCGCCCCGCCGACCCTTCGCTACCCTGGGCCATGGTCTTTCCCCAGGTGGATCAGGTACCGCGCCACCCCTCCCAACTCTACGAAGCCGGCCTGGAAGGCCTGGCCCTGTTCCTGCTGGTCTGGCTCTACTCCGCCCACCCCCGCCCGGTGGGCGCGGTGTCAGGCATGTTCCTCATGGGCTACGGCGCCTTCCGCTTCCTCGGCGAATACTTCCGCACCCCGGACGACGGCATCCTCGGCTACATGACCTTCAACGTCAGCATGGGCCAATGGCTTTCCCTGCCCATGATCCTGATCGGCGCCTGGCTGCTCTGGCGCGCCCACCAGCGGACCCCCTCGCCTATGCTGTGAAAGGCTTTTTTGCTATATTCCCGCTCCTCGTGGGGGGGTAGCTCAGCTGGGAGAGCGCCGCGTTCGCAATGCGGAGGTCGGGAGTTCGATCCTCCTCCTCTCCACCACTAATTGAAGGCCAGACGTTGCTCTGGCCTTTTTCACGTCTGCCCGAAACGCCAGTACTGGCGCGGGTTCTCGGATTTGTGCGACAGGCGGCCTCTGCCCGAAAACCCCGGTTTCGGCGGGTTTTCCGCTCTCTGCGCTCTCCGTTCTCTGTTTCTGCGAAAGGCGCCTTTCGCACGACCCCCAGTGTTTACGCGGTTTCCCGGCCGCGAGTATGAAAGAGAAATTGAGTGGCAGAGGCGACAGGCTCTGATCGGCCTATGGCGGACGTGCAGTTAACCGTTCGGCCGCTCTCTGGCAAGTAGGTAGGTCAATATGTGCTTTCTGCCAATAGCAGCAGTCACCCGGCACGCAAGCGACCTCTATGTGTAAGCCTAGCCGGTTAAAAGGAGGCAACATATCTCTGGCCTTGAGCTTCTAATCGCTTGAGCGTCGGCCACGTAACGCGTGGGTTCAGCATGTGGAATGGCCACCCCGTACTGAGCCTTGAGGTCTTGAGGACGCATCTCAAAGCAAGCCAATCCAGCTCCCAAGGTGATCAGCTTACTTCCAAACGGGGTGACGACCAGCCTGCACCCGCCAAGGATCGCCATGCTATCCCGATAACGCATCATCGCCCCTAGAAGCTGGCGGTAGGCCTCGAACGGCTGTGATTCGTGGACGTAAAGGATGTTGCTGATCGGTGTCCGACGAGACCTGAACAGCGGCTCCATATACTCGACCAGCAACAGATCGGCCCGACGCGGGTTGCGGGACGGGTGCGGGAGCACCGGACATATCTCCGCCTCGCCGGGTATCTCAGTCGACCTCATGATCTGCTGAAGCTGGTTGACCCGATGTTCTCCCAGGATCGGAAACCACACGAGTGGCCAATCGTGGACGCTTTCCGCCTGCATGGCACCGGAGAACCCCGGCACCAAGACAATCTCGCTGCTGGGGTCCTCCGCCATGATCTGGCCGTCGAGACTCGCATCTTCGGCGACAAGCACCTGAAAGTTGACACCTCCGGCAGCAAGCGCATTGGGGGCCGTCTTATCGGGAATCAGGCGATTCAGCAGGCTCGTCATCAGGGCCAAGTAAATCACTCTCGGCAGTGAACTCGCATCAAGGATGATGTCTGTCTGATCGGCAACCATATGTAGCACTGCGTCGGTGCCGAAGCGAAGCGCACTGCTCGCACTAATTTCCTCACCGTCCTCGGTCGCTCCAAAAGACACGCTCTCCACACTTCCAATGACAGAGAAAATCTCGCCAAGATCGCGGGCATTCTGCTCAGTAAGCTCCTCTAAAGCGGCATCCAAGCGGTAGTTCGCGAAGTTGATCAGGATCAGCTTCGCATCCTCGACAGCGGCACCCGAATTTCGGATGCTGTCGACGCACTCGCGCATGACCACCTGCGCCCTGACGTCGAACCCGCTGCCGGCGATATAGAGAAGGCGAGTAGTGCGCTTCTCAAACATGCGGTCCCACAGGTCATTTGCGTCATATCCCCGCCGAAACACGTACTGGTCCCACAGCATCCGCATCACTAGACTCCCATTGCCAAGCGCTTCTGCGGCTTCCAACCCCGCGACATCCAATCGATCAGATCCGTGCATGACAAATCCTGCCATCCACCCATCTGAAGAGGCAAGCCGAAGTGCGCACAAAGCGTGCGGTTGAGATAAAAGATCGACCCAGACTCACGCGCGGTGCTGGCACTGCTTTGGCGGAGCACCAACAAATTCTCCGCGATGCACTCTGACAACACCCGCCTGAGCAACGCCCCTTGCTCTCCAAGCGCCTTCGAGTTTGCCTGCAGCTTCTCCATCTCCGAGTGCGACAGTCGCACCCCCGTCACGCCAGGTGCATAGGGCGCATTGGGAAGGAAGGTGCGTTCGCGACAGTAGCCTCCAATCGATGTGATGAGCTTCTGGGCGCGCGTACCTTCCGTATGCTGTTTCGGCACAAATTGGAGACGTCGAGCAGCTGTTTCGCGAATAATCTTCTCCTGCTCGGCTGGCGACATCTCTGGGCTCCGCTTCCTGAGAACCTGCCTTGCCACGATGCCATCGTAGAGTGCGGCGGCCATCGAAAGGAGCTCTTCGACGTTGTAGGTGGCCATCACACAGAGCCGTTCCAGCCCATAGAAGTAGGGAAGTTTCAGCTCTTCATGAAGCTGAATCTCGGCGGCGCCTCGCAGGGACGAGCTGTCCTTCTCGTCAATTTCCTCTACCGACAGTGCTAGGTCGAAACTCAGTTGTTTCTTGGAGGCGCATGGCCGAGATTGGCGCGAGTGCCGAGGCGGCCTGGAATACCGGGGCCATCGAGGCATTGCGCGATGCCGTGCGCACCCAAGGTGAGGAAACCGGTGTAGGTTGGGCGGATGCGCTGTCGTCCAGCGTGCGGCCTGTCGTCACCTACTGGTTCATGGCCCTGTACTGCGCGGCCAAGACGGCGGCCTTCGCGGCAGCCATCAACGGTGGGGCGCTTTGGAGCGTGGCGGTGGTGCATGCCTGGACCGATGCCGACCAGGCCCTGTGGGCCGGGGTGCTGAACTTTTGGTTCCTCGGCCGCGTGTTTGATCGGGTGCGGTGATGCAGGTACCCCAGGCAGCCATCGACCTGGCCAAGCGGTTCGAGGGGTTTCATCGGGTACCGAAGGCGGATCCGCTGCGCCAGGCACACCCGTATGTCTGCCCTGCGGGATATTGGACGATCGGGTACGGGCATCTCTGCGATCCGAAGCATCCGCCGATCACGGAGGCCGATGCCGAGGTCTATCTGGCGCGGGATCTGATAACGGCGCTGAATGCCACCCTGCGTTACTGCCCGGTGTTGGCCACCGAGCCGGAGGGGCGTCTCGCGGCCATCGTGGACTTCACCTTCAACCTCGGGGCGGGGCGGCTGCAGATGTCGACGCTACGGCGACGGATCAATCAGCGTGACTGGAATCAGGCAGGCATGGAGTTACGTCGTTGGTTCTATGGCGGCGGCCATCCGCTACCAGGGTTAGTTGCCAGGCGTGCTCAAGAAATCAACTTGATGTTAGCAGCCTGACGCACATGGTCATGCTATGCAGCGTATGCATCAATATACCTATATGATGCATGACATGCATTTTTTCATGGATTCCGCGTGTGCCGATTACCAGTGTTTCTCAGCTCATCAAAACTGCCCGAGACAGGCGCAGTCAGACGGAATTCGCCCGTGAACTGGGCATATCACAGCCGACTCTGTGTCGTTACGAGCAGGGCGGCGCGAATCCGAAAGCCGATGTCATCGAGCGCTGTATGCGTCTCGTGCATTGGGGTGCGCAAGAGAGCGTGCCGTCAGTCGATGAACTGGCGGACAAGGTGAGATCTCAACTTGGTCGTGAAGACCAGGCTCCTCTGCGCGTGGCACTGTCCAAGCTCATAGACGGGCTGGTGGCCGAATAAGGTGTGGCTCGCAATATGAGCCAGTACTTGAATTAGGATGGAAGTGAAATGACGACACAATCACGCATTGAATGGACTGAGCAAACGTGGAATCCCACAACGGGATGCACGAAGCTTTCCCCTGGCTGCAAGCATTGCTACGCAGAAGTCATGGCGGGTCGGCTCCACGCCATGGGTGCGCCGGGCTACGAGAACGGCTTCAAACTGGCGATCTTGCCGGAACGGTTAGCCCAGCCGATGCAGCGTAAGAAACCGACCGTGTACTTTGTTAACTCGATGAGCGATCTCTTCCACGAGGACATACCGGACCAGTTTCTCGACCAGGTGTTTTCGGTGATCCGGCAGACGCCGCAGCACACCTATCAAATCCTGACCAAGCGCGCCGAACGCTTGCCGGCCTATTTCAAGGATCGTGGATGCCCAAAGAATGTATGGCTGGGTGTGTCGGTCGAGGATCGGCAGTACGGGGTGCCTCGCATCGACTACCTGCGCCAGGTCGATGCGCATATCCGCTTTCTGTCGGTGGAGCCCTTGCTAGAGGACGTGGGCGAGATTGATCTGACTGATATTCACTGGGTGATCGTCGGCGGCGAATCCGGACCGAAGGCTAGGCCAATGAAACCGGAGTGGGTGGAGAACGTAAAGCATCAGGCCGACGAAGCCGGCGCTGCCTTTTTCTTCAAGCAATGGGGCGGCTGGGGTGCCGACGGCGTCAAACGTCACAAAAAAGCGAATGGCAGAGAATTCCGGGGGCGAACCTGGGATGCATATCCTCAGGCGGCACAGCTGGCGCTATAGCGCGTTGAGTATGTCCTTGGCGATCTTCATCGCAAGCCCATAAGCGGCAGGGCTTGGGTTCGAGGCCGCGAAGTAGAGTGCGAAAAGCGGTGCCCCGCTTGGATTTTTTGAGTCCCCTGCCTGATACAGAATTCTCGGCTCGGCGACAGCCGGAAATAGCAGTTTGAGACGCTGCGATACATATTTGAGCATCTCGTGGTGATCGGCCTCTCGTTCATCTCCATCATCGCCACCGAACAAGCTCGACTGCCGCTTGGGTGCGTAGAACACCTTCCGCCACTCGTCAGTGCCCAGGAGGCGTGTGATCGATTCCTCCTTATCTGAATCCATCGCATCGGCATTTTTCGCCGCCTGACGATACAGGCCGGAGTATGGGAACAGATACCAGACATCGATCGCTTCGGTCTTCGCGATGGCCTCCAGCGTCGACCACTCGACGTGCATTCCAAAGGGGTCGAGAAACAGCACGGCTCGGGTGTTCTGCCAGTCGTACTTTTCGCAAAGAGTTTTCAGTGCAACATTGGCGTCGTCATGGATGATCTCGATGGCTTTGCCTGGATATTCCACATTAAGTGCCTTGAGGGCAGACAGTTTCTTTGCCTTCAGCTCTATGAAACAAAACTTGTGGAACGGCGGATTGACACCCAAGGCCCTACGCGAAGACCCATCCACGCTGGTTTTCTCACCATCTACGGTGATGTCGCAGCGCCCAGTGCCGGCAAATCCATCGATGTAAATCCGGGTGAAATTCCGTTTGCTCAGTGCATTATTGAAAGCAACAAGATATTTCTCGAGTGCCTCCAGCTTGATCAGCGTCCAGACACCGCCGAATGAATGTTCGTCGTCCGGCCCACTTTCATCGTCAAACATGGATGGTTCCATTGTGCTCACTCCGTCACTCGCTCATATGCCTGCCGCACCACATTGATCGCTGCCGGAACATCGTCCACGGATTCCAATGCGTAAAGGACACCGCCGGCCTCCATTGCGCCGATGATGAACGCGAATTCCGTCGCGTCGCGGGCCTTGCCGGATGGGTCCTCGCAATCGGCAAAATCCAGATTCAGCAGCAAGCTCAGCCGTTGCTTGCGCGGAATGATCTCGACGAAGAAATCGAATACACGGTAGATCACGCTACGGTCGTTTGGCAGTTCGACGACATCGGTACCGAGCGCCTGGATATGCGGGCGGATGACATCGAATAGCACCTTGGCATCCTCATCCATCTCAAGGTTCTCGATCTGGAAATTGGCCGCCAGTGCCTTGTGTTCCTCCAGCTCGCGTTGCTTCACGGCCAGCGGATCAACCACCAGTGCCCGCCAGACCGCGATGGCCTTCTCGGCCAGTTGCTTGCCACGCTGCTCGATCGTCGTAGCATCCCACGTCGATTGCTCGCGGACGTATTTGTTCAAGCGCAACGGGCTGTCGTTGAACCCATCGGCAATGGTTTTCTTCTCAGCGAATGGCCGGTCGCTGTACGTGGAGTTGTAACCGGTCAACGTCAGATTGCCGAGACGGTGGAGCCAGGTCTCTTGCACGGTCTGCCACTCGGCCCCCAGCATGGCTCGCCACTCAGGACGCAAGTCCTCGTTCTGCGGCATCACATGCTCGATGGTGAATGTTGAGGTGTCGATCTGCTCCTTGCTGAAATTCTCCAAGCGATCCAGCAGGTAGAAGCAGGTGCGCATGTCGTAGATGTCGCGTGTCTCAAGCGCCTCGCGAAACTCCACATCGGTCGGGAAACGTCGCTTCTTGCCCTGCCGATACAACGCCACCTTCAGGCTCAGCAGCGGCTGGGTCTCGGTGATACGGTAGGCGAGGCTGGCGAATATCTGACCCAGGCTGCGGGTTTGCATGTCGCATACCGAACGTCGGAAGACAAAGCTCTCAAGCAGTTCGATGGCCTCGACGAATTCGTCGGCACTCAGGGTCTTGGCCCGTTCGTGGTAATCGTAGAGGGTCAGCACCACCGGTGAAGCGACCTCGATCAGCGAACGCAGGCGGGCGAATGCTTCCTTCAACGTCGGCTGTTTTTCCTGACCTAGACTGAATGCCGTGTAGTAGCTGCCGAAACGACGTAGATCACTGAGGATGCCATCCACCCCGCGCTTGCCCACAGTGCGCGAAAAGAAGTTGCGGAACTCGTGATAAATCTCTGCCGCCTTCAGTGGGGTTCCTGGCCGTGATTGCAGCGTCAGGAAATCCTTCACGAATTTGTCGAACTCGGTGCGGTAGCGGTGGCCGAAAGCCATCTCGATGGGTTGCCAGTACTCCTCGTAGAGCTGTGTCTGCGAAGCCTCATCGAGCCGCATCAGCACGAAATTACGAATCAAGTCGGCCTGCGTCAGATCGACGCCGGTCGAGTTCAGACTCTCGAATATCATCTGGGGATCGTCCTGCCCACGGGTCAGGCAGACATCCACGACCACCAATTTATTGATGCCGGCGTACACCGTCTGCACGTCTGCTTGCGCTACCAGATCCCTCAGAAAAATGAAGTTTTCCCTCACCCGCTCCGAAGCAGAATCGGGAATGCCCTTTCTGTCCAGAAGCGAAATCAAGGTTTCGTGATCCGCCCTGCGTAGGTGCAATTTGTGTCGACGCCCACCCTTACCATGCCGATTGCGCAGGTAGTAATCGTCCAGCTCATCAGGGGTCGGAGCACCTTCTCCGCAATCATCCCCGCTCCCACCCAGCTCAATCATTCGATCCCGAAGAGCAACCAGTAATAGAGCCAGTGTCGTCATTCGCTGCTGACCGTCAATCAACAACCAACGGGAAATTCCAGCAGTGTTTTCCTCAGCCGCCACATAGACGACTGATCCGAGAAAATGCCATTTGGCGTTGGCGTCCTGGCCAACTCGGATGATGTCGGTCCACAACTGCTGGCAATGCTTGGTGCCCCAGCTATAGTCCCGCTGAAATATCGGCACGATGAACTGCTTCGCACCGTCCAGAAGTTGTGTAACCGGCAAGTCCTGCGCATTCATTATTTTCTCCCTACCTGTCGTCACCGGCGCTTATGCCGATATTCGCGTCAGCTGACTTTCACCTCAAAGCGCAGATAGTCCGACATGCTCTTTGACTCGGTCACCTCGTCATGGGGCAGCAGCAAATACCGCCACGGCTTGGTGCCGACCTCTGTTGCATGGTCTGACGCGTGCTTGCACCAACGGGCGGCGGAATCGGCTTTGGCTTGCACTTCTTGCGTATCGACGTCTGCACGCGCCTTGGTTTCCACCATGTAAATGCTCGAGTCCGTCTCCGCGACAAAGTCAGGGATGTATTCAGGTTGCTCGGTGCCCACCTTGTAGTAGATCTGGAACTGTCCCTTGGCGGGCTTGAACCACTTCGATGCATCGCGTTCCAGGATGATTGCGAAGCGGCGCTCGGTGTCCGAGTCGAACTTCTGAAGTGGATACAGACAGCGCGCAAAGCCACCGAAAAGCATCTGCTTAATGCGGCTGGTCTCGGTAACCGTTTCCCGGAAATGATGTGCTGTCTGGCCCGCCGTGGCGGTGTAGTTGCACGGTTTCAGTTCGGTAAAGCCGCGACTGACTTGCACTTCATACGAGGTCGCCTGCTCCCAGAAGTGCGCCATCATCTGCGCGTGGATTTCCCTGGCAATCAACCGTCGATCTCGGTCCAGCACGCTGCGGGCTTCGTCTTCGGAAAGATAGCCAAGCAGATGCCGCACCAGTTGCCCAGAGAGGTCGTAGAGCAAATCGGCGTGGGTGAAGTAGTCGATGTCATCGAAATCCACCAGGGCATGGACGATGTAGTCCTCCAGCCGGGCTTCCTTCAAACCCACTTCCGACGCCAAGGTGAACTGCTCATTCGTGCGTAGCATCTGGCCGACGATCTCGCGCTCGCCCGGTTGCAGGTGCAATTGGCCAACGTCCAGTTGGAACGGGTGAAAACCCGTGGTGACCTCGCCTGTCGGCACCACGGCAATGCGGGGAATGTCGATGGTCTGTTGCACCACAATCTCAGTGGTTTTCGCCACCACAGCGGCCAGATCCAGCTTGATCTGGGTCTCGTCGACATCGGCGATCAAGCTCCCCTGCAGGGGTCTCAGCCGTTCGGTAACCTCGGCAAGAATCTCGCGTTGCACCTCGGGCTTAAGCAGCGCACTGCTAGTTGGCACCAGATCGCGTTTGACTTCATATCTGCCGATCACGTCCATGACGATTCGGGCGGCTTGGCGTTCCGCATCGGTAGCAAATACGGGTGTAGGTGCTGGCCCCGAGTTCGAGTCCGCGCCATTTTCCGTAGACGACAAAGTCACCGACGGTGCATCCGCCAATCCCAAGCGGGTCATCGCGCCTGAGCCCACCTGAACACTGACTTTGTTGTCATCGGCGCTCGGCGCATCGAGGATGACCTGCTTCAGCCGGATCGGTGAATCGGCGCGGTTCGCCTCGTCGATGATCTCCTGAAATTTGTCGTGAGCGACGATGTTCAACCGATCCACGGCGGCGACGCCTGTGCGCTTGCCATAGGGCAAACGCAGACCCCGGCCAATGGATTGTTCAATCAGCGTGCGCGCGTTGGCGGCGCGCAGTGGCACGATGGTGTAGAGATTGGTCACGTCCCAGCCTTCCTTCAGCATGTTGACGTGAATCACGATCTCGGTCGGCTCGTCGACGCTCTCTACCGCCAACAGGCGGCGAACCATCTCCTCTTCTTCCGCGCCGGTGCGGCTGGAGTCCACCTGAATCACCTTGCCCCGGTAACGCCCACCATGAAACGGTTCCGACTCCAGAAGCGCCAATAGTTGCCCTGCATGGGTGGTATCCCTCGCGATGACGAGCATGAAGGGCTTCACAACCTTGACCCCGTTCTCGCGGGCGTAGGTCAGCAGTTCCACCTTGGTGGTCTCGTGCAGGCGCACGCCATCTTCCAGCTTGGTCTTCTCGATGTCCTCCGGCGTGTGCGCCCTGGCATCGAAATTGCGCTGGGTGACAACCGCAGGTTCCTTCACAAAGCCGTCTTCCATCGCCCTGGCCAGCGGGTAATCCATCACCACGTTCTTGAACGGCACGGTTTTGCCCGCCGAGGCCTCGACGAACGGAGTCGCGGTCAACTCCAGGCCAAACAGCGGCTTCAGCTCGTTGATCGACCGCACCCCGGCGCTGGCCCGATAGCGGTGCGACTCATCCATCAGCAGTACCAAGTCGGACAAGTTCGCCAGATAGTTGAAATAGCTATCTCCCAGCACCTCTCGCATGCGCTTGATGCGGGGCTCCTTCCCGCCACGCACCTCAGAACTGATCTTGGCGATGTTGAAGATGTTGATGGTGACCGGCGACAGCAGATTGCTCTGTACGTTGGCCGCGCGCTGCTCGTAATTGTCGCCAGTGATGATCTCGGGCGGCTGCTGGGCGAACTCGGCGATGCCCTTGAACACGTACTTCGGCGTGTTGGGCGTGAAGTCCGCGATCAGCTTGTCATAGATCGTCAGGTTCGGTGCCAGCACGAAGAAATTGTTGATGCCGTGGGCCAAGTGCAGATAGGTGATAAACGCCCCCATCAGCCGGGTCTTGCCGACCCCGGTGGCCAACGCAAAGCAGAACGATGGAAAATCCCGCTCGAAGTCCTCCAGCGTGACAAATTCCGCCTTGAGGATGTTCAGCAGAGCGGACAGGTCGCGCTCATGGCCAAGCAACTCCGGCGCGGCGGCGATGGAACGCGCCAAACGGGAGAGAGATTCCGCCTGAGGCGGCCGAAGTGACAGACGACCGGTTACGGCATTCAGGACGCGCGCATTCATTATTCGTTCTCCGCAAACAGGCCGCCCTGGGCCGCATCCATTTTCTTGGTCTTCGAGGTCTTGGCAGTAGGTTCCGACACCGACTTGGCAGCCATGGGCAGGTTGGCTACGTTCAGGCTGTAGTCGTCATGGCCCCACTCGCAACGCGCTAGAACCATCTTGGGAATCTTCTTCAAGGTGAGGTTCGGCCAACGTTCGCCGGCCTTGGCGGCGGTGACACCGTGGAAGGCCGAGCAGCAGACCAACAGGCTCTGCTCGATGCCAACCTCGTCGGAAAGCGCTTGGAGTTGTTCGGCGGAAAGATTCTGGGTGGTGACGTACAGAAAATCGCGTTCGCTGGAATGCCCGTGTTGCCACCACTGGGTTTCAGAGGGCGCATAGGTGAAGCCTTCCAGCTTGCACAGCGCCTCGGCAAGTTGTCCGGCGTCGTACTCGGGGTTGATGACCGGGTTGCCCCAGCGGTCGTCGATGATCAGGCTGGGGGCGAGCTTGTAGTAGCGGAAGCCGCCGCCGCCCTGCCAGTTCACGGCCTCGGTGATCCCGCCTTTGTCCTCGCCGTCGATGACTTTCTTGAGACGCGGGACGATGTGGGTGTGGCAGTGCTCGCCCAGTTCGATCATGATCCAGCGGCGTCCCATCTTGTGGGCGACTGCGCCAGTGGTACCGGAGCCGGCGAAGGAGTCGAGGATTAGATCGCCGGGGTTGGTGGCTAAATCTAGGACTCTCTTTAACAGCTTTTCTGGTTTTGGAGTTGCGAATGCATCGAGTGGGTTGATTGCTTTCACTTCTTCCCGTGCTTCATGGTTGTGGCCGACATCGCCGTGAAGCCAGATAGTCGGTGCGGGAGGGTCGGATAACTTTAGCTCGGAAAGAAAGGTCTTTCTTGATGGGTTGGAAGTGCCGTCAACACCAAACCATATCTCGTTGTTTTCATCCATACGCCTGAGAGCGGCGGCGGGAAAGCGCGGTGAAGAGCCCTTCGGGGGAGACCAAACAATACCGTTTTTAAATCGAAATTCGAATGCCTGCTCCTTCTCAGATCCTGTGCGTTTCGCATAGAGCGGAGTGGCTTTCCACGGTCCCTTGGGATGTCCGTCAGGATTACGGTATCGGTTATCCATTTCCGCAGTACGGCCCAATCGGTTTGGCCTCCATCGTTCTTTATTCTGCGCATAGATCAGCACATGATCATGCGTTTCAGCGAGCCACTTTGAATCATTCGAAACTGTGTACTTCTTCTGCCAAATAGCATTCGAGACAAAGTTGGCACGCCCAAACACCTCATCGCACAACACCTTGAGGTAATGGCATTCGTTATCATCAATGGTGATCCACAACGAACCCTCCTCGGAAAGCAATCTGCGGATGATCTCAAGCCGGTCGCGCATCAACCCCAGCCAGATTGAATGCTCCAGCCCGTCGTCGTAGTGGGTGAAAGCACTGCCGGTGTTGTATGGCGGGTCGATAAACACGCACTTCACCTTGCCCGTGAACTCCTGCTCCAGGGCTTTCAGCGCCAGCAAGTTGTCGCCGAAGATCAGTCGATTGTCGAAGAGGTCGCAGTCTGTAACCCGATGTTTGGCGTGGTAAGACTTCTCCGGGTCTTCAACCAGGATGCGCGGCTCCAGACGCGGGCGCTTTTCCTTGCCGATCCAGGTGAGTTCTAGTTTTTGTCTCATGGTCGTTCCTTAAATCTGCGGCGCTTGCGTGATCAGGTAACGGAATACCTTTTCCTGCGGAAAGGTCTCCTTTTTGTCTGCCACGGCTTTTACCGCCTTATAGGCTTCAGCTTGTTCGAGTCCGTAGTGTGTTGCCATGCAACTGTCCATCAAGCGCACCGTATTCCCTTGGTTCTGAAAGTAGGCGAGTACGCTGCGCCCCTGCCCAATCAAGGGGCTGGCTTTGTCCAAACAGGTTTGGCGGCACTGGTCGAGCGGTGCGCTCAATAGTTTGTTGATGGCGTCTTGTTTCATTACGTCCGGTTCATGGACCCGTTTGTTGAAGCGTTTGGCAAGGATGCTGGCGACAACATAGGTTCCATGTTTGTAAAACAGCCGCTCCGCACCTATGGAGGCTTCGGCATTGGCGGCGATTACGTCTCGCACAAAGCGGAAAAACTGCACCATGTTGACCATCTTTGCGCCAGTCAAGGCTTGGGTGAACAAGGCTTGGTATTCACTGGATTCGGCATTTTGAAATCGTGAGACTTCATTTTTCAGCCAGAAGGGATAGCGCGAATCCGGCGCAAATAAGGCCAAGGCCTTCATGGCCTGCTCGATAGTGATGATGTTGGCTGATGACTCGGCATTACGCGGCATAGCTTCGGGGCGGTAGTGATAGCTGTAGCCGAGGTAGTTCAACTCACGCCGTAATTCTTCTTGGCGGGGGTCGAGCGAAGCAAAGTTTCCTGTCGATACAGGGTTCTGGTGGTTACGTGCTCGGGTTACGGAGCGGCCAAACTTGCCTTCCGAATCGGCTTTGATGATTGTGACCAGCACCTTGGCGCTGGAGATGTCGCAACCGGGATTTTGGTCCACGAACTCTGCCGCTGACGAAATGGTTTGGGCGCCGTTGATGATGGATAAACCCCGCAAACGTAGGCGCTTGTTCTCCTTCGGGCCTTTCGGTGTCTCAATCAGGTCGGCCAGCGCTGTCACGCCGTTGTTCAAATAGAAGAATTCATTGGGCGCCGTCCGCAACGTTTCCTGAATCGACTTGTTTACGTTCGATTCACGCGAACCAAGGAAATAGCGGATGTTGCGTTCGTACAGCGCCTTCTGGTGTTCCTTGTGCAATGCGACCAAGTCGGAGATCAAGGCAATACCGATGTGAGTCTCACGTGGGCCGCCCACGTGCTGCCATTTGCTCAGGTAGATGTTGTCATTGACGACCCCAACGCTTTGCTCCGCCAGCAAATCTGCTTGAATTCTTTCCGGGCCGTATTCTTCAACGTCGGCTTGCAGCCGCCCGACTTCGTGATGGTCTTCGTCTTCGGTCAGCGCCTTGAGCGCTGCCTTTGCATGGACAGAAAATCCTGAGCCGATATAGGCAATGACCAGCTTGATTTGTTCAGCCTCATCAAAGGCATCATCGAGTTCAGCTTTCCGGGTTTGAACGTTGGCGTTGAAGCGCGTGTACTTCTGTGCGAGCAGCCACTCGACACCATTCCTGAAACGTATGGCGTCGGGCTCGTCGAATTGCCTTCCCTCCATGTACTTGGTTTGAAGGAGGAAAAGCGTCTTGGATTTGGTGTCGTAGTAGATGGCATCAATGCCGTTGTCGTCGAAGTCATCGACAACTGACTTGGCGGCAACTGCGATGCCGATATTCAACATCTTGTGAATAACGAAGGCGCTGAAGGCTCTGGAAAGTTGTTTTTTGTCCTGGTCTGCCTTGGGCCGATCTTTGTTGATCAACTCAGGTAGATGCGGCACAAAGTCAGCCACAAGCTTCTTCGTGAGGATGCTCAGAAAGTTGCCAGATAATGCCGCCATCACGCCGACACCCATTCAACGATGATTCGGGCCAGGACGAACTGTTGCGTGCTCATAGCGTCTCATCCTTGTCGTTCTTCTCGCCCAGCAGGCCCGTGGCATCTCGTTCGTGCAGTTCCAGCTTGGGGGTTGCCGTCTTGATACGCTTTTCCACTTCCTTGATGTGCTCGGCGGGTGGAAGTTGCTCCGGCAACGTACCGCCGATGCGCTTGATGGCATCGCGCACTTCGCGTCCGACCTGTTCGTGGGTCTGGATGGCCTGCATCTGGTTGTGCACCCGCTCTCGCGCCAATTTGTCGCGGGTTTGGGTCATGCGGAACTGGTTGGCGGCCAGTTCGGTGGCATTCATGCGGTCCATCAATTGTTCCTTGGCAGGGATGCCCTTCCTGCTTTTGATGGCGTCGTTGCCCAGGCCGCCGTATAGGCCCTTGTAGCCAGCATCGTGGAACACGCCGAACATGCGGCTTTGCACCCCGGCCTGCTGTGCAGCGCCCGACAGTGCCTTGAACTCTTCGCTGGTTTGCTTGCGCAGTTCCAGCCGTTCCATGTCGGCTGCGAGCTGGTCAGATAGCTCCTGGCGGCGGGTCTGGATGGCGAAATATTGCTGGGCTTGGGCGATTTCCGGTTTGCGCGGGTCGCCGTTCTGGGCGATGAGGTAGCAGGCGAAGCGGGAGAGGTGGTAGTCATCCACAACCTGAACCGCGCCCTTGCCACCGGCGATCGGTTTGCCGGCGCCGGCAAAGTGATACTCGGAAGGATTTCCTGATTCGTTACAAGAGGTTATGGCACGCTCGATGGCCTGCTCGAAACGCCGCCACTGGCTGTAACCCAGCAAGGGCTGGAGGGCGCGGGCGCTCCAGTATTCAGCGCCATGCTCATTGATTTGCTTCAATCCCTCGAACGTTTGCCCGGCAATGGTGACCTCACCCTTATTGGCCATTACTTCAACTCCCATTCAATTGTGAACAGCGTTTCTTCTTGGATTTGCTGCTGAAGCTGCTGCTCCAGCTCAGTGATTAGATCATTGCGCTGGGCTTCGATGTCGTCTTGCCGATTGAACAGTTCGCGGCGTAGTTTGCTGCGCTTACCCTCAAGCTCGCGTTGATGCTTTTGATGTGCGAGCTTTTCTTCCAGTGTGGGTGAGATGGCCGCCGTGCGGCGCACTTCCTTGATCTCGACATCGACCGCTTTGATCTCCTGTTCCAGCCCCAATTTCAGGTCGTCCGCCCAGGCATCTAGCTTCTCGACCTCCTGCTCGAAGTAGCCCAGATTGCGTTGGTTGATTTCGCGCAGAAGTTGCTGCTTGCGGGTTTCCGCATCCACTGCAAGCTGGGCATCACCGCTGCTGAACAGGCTTGGTGAGTGCATCTGGGCAGGGAGGCGTAGCAATTTCTCCGGGTCTTCTTCGGCCAACGCCACACCTTCTGTGGTGGTGGCCGAGGCGACTAGGTGCTGTTCCTGTTGGCCCAAGGCATCCACCGTGATCAGCTTGACGGTAAGCCATCCACTTTGGCCTCGAAAGGCTTTGAGTGTGCTGACTTGGGTGCCGTAGGCGTCGTAATCAAACGTGAGGCGGGCATCCGATAGTTGCCGAGCCTTGGATTGTTGGGTGACCCACGCGGCAAGCGGGTGGCTGAGTCGGTAGAGATGAGCTTCGCCGCTGCGCCGGGGGAGTTCGTATCGCCCCAGGTCGATGCCTTCGAGGTCTGGGCACGGCGCACGTTCCAACATAAAACCACCATCGTCGAAGACCGCACAGTCGTTGAGTTCGGTTTCGGTGAGATCCATCAGCATGCGCTCATAGCGGTTCAACGCCGCCCGACTGTCTTCTGCGCGTACCCGTAGCTTGTCCTGAACCTCTTCATCGAAGTTTTCCAGCAGTAACTGTCGGGTCTTGACCATGGCTTCATCGATCTCACCGGAGAGATCGAGTTGCAACTGCTCAAAGCTGGCCCGGATCGCTTCGGGATCGCGGCAGTTTTGGTAGATCTCGGCGATGCGGCGCTCGAAATCCACGCCTGAGCCAATCGCACCGAGAACCTCGTCGCTGGCACCGAAGACGCCCTCGAACAACTGAAATTTCTGCGCCAGTAACTCGTAGACGCGGGCATCCGCTTCGTTGCTGCGGTCAACGAAATTCACCACGACCACATCATGCTTCTGCCCATACCGATGGCAACGACCGATGCGCTGCTCGATGCGTTGCGGATTCCAGGGCAAGTCGTAATTGATGACCAGGGAGCAGAACTGGAGGTTTATGCCTTCTGCACCGGCCTCGGTGGCGATCATGACGGTGCCGCGCTCTTTGAAATGCTCGACCAGTGCCGCCCGGGTGTCGGCAGTTTTGGAACCGGTGATTTTGTCGGTGCCTTGGTGCCGGGTTAACCAGTCCTTGTAGATGGCTTGCGCTCGCGGGCCACTGTTCGTGCCATTGAAGAGCACGATTCCTTCGCCGTAGTGTGTCTGTTCAAGCAGAGAGAGCAGGTATTCCTGAGTTCGCTTGGACTCGGTGAAGATGAGGGCTTTCTTGGCTGCGCCCAACCGCTCCAGCTCGGTGAAGGCCTTGTCGAGTGCCGTGAGCAGCGCCTTACCCTTGGCGTTGTCGCGGATGCTCGTTGCCAGGGCTTTGAAATGGCGCAGCTCATCAATTTCCCTGGCAATCACATCGCGCTCGCTCTTCGCCGGCGGTTCGGGATGGCCGTTGTCTTCGCTCCACTCATCGGCAGTTTCGTCGAGCGACTCGTAGTCCTCATCCAGCTCATCGACGAGCTGAGGTACGTCGGAAGCCTCGTCGAGAACTCCCTGCAGGCGTTTGGCCATCGTTTCCAAAGCACCAGCGATGGCGTGGGTCGAGGACGCGAGCAGCTTCCAGAGCACCAGTGAGATCAATTGGCGCTGACTGTCCGGCAAGGCCTTCAAGTTGGGGCGCCGCAGGTAGTCCGCCACGAGACTGGACAACTCCTTTTCCGCGTCCGAAGGGGTGAATTCCTCAACGATGGCGCGTCGCGTCGTGTACGAAACATACTGCTGGACCTGCCGGCGAAGGGTTCGTTTGCAGACCGGTGCCAAACGCGTCCGCAGGATGCTGAATGCCAGCTCTTTATTCTGCTGGGTGAATTGGGCACGGAAGCTATCGAGGTCGCCAAAGACACGGTCATCGATCATGCTCACCAGGCCATAGAGCTCCAGCAGCGAGTTCTGTAGCGGCGTGGCGGTGAGCAGCACCTTGGAGTGGACGCGGGCCAGCGCGTCCTTGAGTGTTTTGGCAATGACATTGCTGGTCTTGTAGACGTTACGTAGTCGATGGGCCTCATCCATGACGACCAAGTCCCAGTCAATGCCCTTGATGTCGTCGGCTTTGGACTTGGCAAACTGGTATGAGCAGATGACCGGCCCCATCGCCATCAGGAAGGGGCTCTGGCGTTCCTGCTTGCGGATGGTGTTGTAATTCTTGGCCTCAAGGATCAGGCATTGCAGACCGAACTTGTCCTGCATCTCCTGATGCCACTGTTTGCGCAAATTGGCGGGGACGATGATCAGGATGCGTCGGCGGCGCTCCGCCCAGCGCTGGGAAATGACAAGGCCAGCTTCTATCGTTTTGCCGAGTCCAACTTCATCCGCGAGGATCACGCCATGTGAAAGCGGGTTCTTGCAGGCGAACAGGGCGGCTTCGACCTGATGGGGGTTGAGGTCAACCTGCGAGTCCACGAGTGTGGACGCCAGCGATTCGACGGTGTCGCTCGCCGCGCGGCGGGTCAATAGCCAGGCGTAATACTGGCTCTGGTAAGGGGTCAGTCGCCGATGGTTCGCCAAGCTATTTAGCTCCCTGTGGGCTGAAATCTTGGCGAGTGGATACGTATCCTGGTGCCAGGACGGCGTTTTTCACCCCATACAGCGCTAAGTGGTCACGTAGCCACAACCTGAATTCGGGACCCGTGAGACTGTGATCCGGGGAACAGTCCACGCTCCATTTGCGCAGGATGTAGCCCGCTGTGGCCGCCCGTAGATTCATCCTCAATACGCCATCGGTCATTCCGTAGTCCATCTCGGTGATCTCGGGACGTGGCTGATCCGGGTGTGGGATCAGCTCGACCTCAACGATGCGGGTCCATTGGATGTCCTGGTCGCTCCTTTCCTGCGGGGCAACCGTTTCGCCCTTCAATAAGACGGGCTCTTGCATACGGGTGATGACGAAATCTCGGAAGTCTTGGCTGCGCCGGTCGAAAGCGCGTACATGCCAGCGGAGTCCGTTGTCGATCAGCGCAAATGGAACAATTTCTCGTTGAGTTCCACCACTCGACAGCGAGTGATAGGTAACCCGAAGTGGGCTTTTTAGATGAATCGCCCGAGTCACGCACGACAGGACACCGAGATCCGGCTGCGTGATCCGGGAGGGTATCTCACAGGTAATCCAGGATTTGATGCTGGTGGGTTCCCCATCCCCAAACCCCTGGGAGAGCCAGGCCAGGACACGTTCGGCAGGAAAATTGAAGGCTGGTTGAAAGCCATCGCCGATCACATACACCTTTCCCTTGGTGTCGTATTCGAGGTTGCTCGGGGCAAGTTCCTTGTAGAGCGCAATATCTCGCGTTGCCGCTGCCGCTTGGATGCCGAAGCGGGATACCAAATCCTGGCGGCGAATCTCGCCGAAGAAGCGCACACGCAACTCGATGAAGGCGAGCCGATCACGCTGAGGCAGGGTCAGGTCTGCAAGCTGGTCGTTGGACATCCTGGGGAGGCCGTTGGCTGGGTTCATAGGTGTTGTTGCGCACAGTATATTCGTCGCACTAGAATGCATCAATCGCGTTAATAGTATTCCATGTCAGACGCATTTTGATTATAACAACACGGAAAGTGAACGAATTCCAGGGTTCCCAGCAAGATGAAAGCAGACAAAACCATCGCCACCTACCGTCGCATGCGGATGCAACCGTTGTGGCGATTGCTTGCCTCTGACAACGGGCCCACCGTCATCGGCTTGCTTCAAAGCCATCTGTACGAGAGTGGTCGCAGCCTTCCCGCCTCGATCTTCCATGAACGCATCAGTCGGGATTTAGAGGACCTGCGTGCGCAGGGAGAGGACTTCCCGCAGACAGCCCAAGCTTACGTGGCGGGTTGGCTTGCTGATGGCTACCTGGAGCGGCGATACCCTCCTGGCGCGACGGAAGAGGAATACGAACTTTCTACCGCCGCTGTCGAGGCTATTCGGTTCGTCTCCGGCCTGGAGCAACCGCACTCGACCGCCACCGAGAGCCGACTAACCTTGGTGATTGAGGCATTGGCACGACTGGCCGACGACACCGATACCGACAAATTCCGCCGTATCGACCGTCTGCTGGCTGAACAGGCGCGTATCGACAAGGAGATCGACGCGATCCAGAAAGGGCAGATGCGCGTGCTTCCACATGCAACAGCATTGGAGCGCACGAGGGAAATCGTCACGCTGGCGGATGGCCTGGCGGGTGATTTCCGACGTGTCCGGGATCAGTTCGATCACCTGAACCGGGATCTCAGGGCGCGGATCATGGACAACGATGGCAGCCGGGGCGAGGTGCTGGACTCGCTTTTCGCGGGCATCGACTTGATCTCAGAAAGCGAGGCTGGACGGACCTTCTCGGCATTCTGGCGTTTACTTACCAATCCGGAGCAGGCCGCCACTCTGGATCAGGCCCTCGAAAGCGTTATGTCTCGGGAGTTCGTGGCGCAACTCGATGCCAAGGATCGCCGATTTCTGCTGCGGCTGACGCGGACCCTTCTCGAGCAGGGCGGGATGGTCCACGAGGTGCTGCAGACTTTCGCCCGCAGCCTCAAGCATTTCGTCCAGAGTCGCGAATACCTCGAACAGCGGCGCCTCAATCAACTGCTAAAAGACGCTCAGCGTGCGGCGCTTAGTCTCAAGGAAGAGGTCAGGGCAACCGAAACCCTCCAATACACACTCGAACTCACCAGTAGCCGTCTGCGGTCACTGTCCCAGTGGGTGTTGTATGACCCTTCCTTGCAGGCACTGCCTGGCCAGATGGCGGATGGGGATGCGCCACCCATCGACCTGGAATCCGTAAGCGAGCTGGTGGCCCAGTCTGAAATCGATTTTCGTACTTTGAAGGCCAACATCATGATCGTCCTGGAGCAACGATCCCAGGCGTCCATCGCCGATGTCCTTGAAGCGTTTCCCGCAGCCCAGGGACTAGGGAGTGTCGTCGGTTTGCTTGCCCTGGGTAGCCGGCACGGCTTCAAAGCTGATCACAGCGAAACCGTTGCCTGGGTCGGCGGCGACGACCAACGGCGAAGCGCACGAATTCCAAGAATCTATTTTTTGAGGGAGCGGGCCAATGAACTGGTCTGAGCACGAGATTGACACCCCACCTGCCGAAATGCAGGCGCCTGATACCGATCCGGAGTCTGCCAGCGTCCTGTTCCTGGGAGATAGCGGTGAGTTGGCATTGGACACCCGCCGCGCCCTGGTGCAACTTCTTGCCGGCCCGTCGCTCGACGGGCGACGGCATCAGAAACTCTGGCCGATCCTGCTGCGAGACGAGATGCTGATTCGTCGTCGCCTGTCAGAGCTGTTTCTGGATCTGGTGATTGACCGCGATGTACAGGTCGCCTTCACCCGTCAAGCAGATACCGGCGATCTCGAAGTGCCCCTGCTGCTGCGTCGTGCGCAGCTGACATTCATCGATTCCATCCTGTTGCTCTATCTTCGCCAGCGGTTGACTCAAGCCGACTCACACGGCGAGCGTGCTGTGGTTTCGACTGAGGAGATTATGGAATACCTGACGTTGTATGAACGTACAGCCAATACCGACCGTGCAGGCTTCGCGAAACGCGTGCACGCCTCTATCGAGAAGATCAAGAAACACAGCATCCTGCAGAAAATCCGCGCGAGCGACGACCGCTTCGAAATATCGCCAACGCTGAAGTTGCTCTTCTCAGCCGAGGAAATTCAAGCGCTCTCGGATTTGTATAAACGCATGGCAGCTGGTGAAACGCCCAGCCATGTAAACCTGACTGGAAGGGACGAGGAGGCGGACCAATGAGCGCGGAGCCAAAAACTGCACTGCTGTTCGCCCGAGAACAGTTCCGGATGTCTCAATTGCAGGTATTTAACTGGGGCACATTTTCCGATCTCCACGATATTCCTATCAGTGAACGTGGCTTTCTCATTGTCGGCAGGTCTGGGGCAGGTAAGTCGACGCTGCTGGATGCATTCTCGGCGTTGCTGGTGCCACCCCGCTGGATTGACTTCAACGCCGCCGCCCGCGAAGCGGATCGCAGCGGCCGCGACCGGAATCTGGTGACATATATTCGCGGTGCTTGGGCAGAACAGAAGGATGGCGAATCGGGTGAGATCGCCACCCGCTACCTGCGCCCTGGCACTACGTGGTCAGCCCTGGCGTTGACCTACCGGAATGCCCTCGGCCAGACTGTGGTGCTCGTTCAAGTGTTTTGGCTGCGTGGCAACGCGAATGGCAGCACGGACGTCAAACGCCACCACCTCATCTTTGAACGATCGTTTGATTTGCGCGAGCTGGAAGTTTTCGGCCAGTCGAATTTCGACATCCGGAAACTCAAGCAGACGTTTCCCGAGTCCTTTGCCCGAGAGGAATTTCGGCCCTACTGCGAGCACTTCTGCAGGCTGCTCGGTATCGATAACGATATGGCACTTCGCTTGCTGCACAAGACGCAGTCGGCCAAGAACCTCGGCGATCTCAATACCTTCCTCCGGGATTTCATGCTCGATAAGCCGGAAACTTTCGAGGTGGCTGATCGATTGGTCAGCGAGTTTGGCGAACTCAATGCCGCACACCAGGCGGTAGTTACAGCGCGTGAGCAGGTTCAGACGCTTGCTCCTGCACGCGAACAGTACCAACGAATGCAGTCGCTTCAATTACACAGAAACGAGCTGGATGAGCTTCGGCTGGGCGTGAATACGTACAGGGAGACTCGTCGAATGAGTCTTCTGACTGAGCATGTTGCATCACTGGAAGTGCAGGCCAGCGGCATGGAAGGCGAGGTGCGCCGCCATCAAGACGTTCTGGATAACCACAAGGCTCTGCTCCGAGACCTAGAACGACAACACCACGAGATGGGCGGCGACCAGATCGAACAATGGGAAATTGAGAAAACAGGACTGGAGACGCAACGTACAGAGCGCCTGCGCAAACGCAACCAGGCCGAAGGTGCCTGCAGGAGTCTCGGCTGGACGCTTTCCGGATCCCCCCAGGGCTTCGCCGAGCTGCTGGGAAACGCGCGTCAGGAAGTCGAAAACTGGGAGCAAGGGAGCAACGAAACTCGTGAAGAGCAGCTCCGTCTGGCTGGACTGAAGAAAGAAGCTGAGAACGGCTTTGCTCAGGCAGTGAAGGAGGTACAGGCGCTCAAACGCCAGCCTTCAAATATCCCGGCGAACATGCTCGAACTTCGTCGGGATATCGCCGCAGCCATCGGGGTCTCCGAGGGAGCGTTACCCTTCGTCGGCGAACTGGTTGAGGTAAAACCTGATGAGGGCCAGTGGCAAGGAGCTATCGAGCGGGTACTGCATGGTTTCGCACTTTCACTCCTTGTGGACGAACGCCACTATCCTGCTCTGGGCAATCACATCAATGGCACTCACCTTGGGCAGCGCTTGGTTTACTACCGAACCGGCCGTACGGAATCTTGGCAGGCCAGGCCTATCGGTTCGAATTCCCTCGTCCTCAAACTGAACGTCAAAGAGTGCAGCCATGCCGATTGGCTGCAGGCTGAGCTAAGGCAACGTTTCGACTATGCGTGTGTAGATTCCATTCAGGCATTCAGGAGCACCGACCGGGCACTCACCCAGGAAGGTCAGGTCAAGCACAACAAGACGCGCCACGAAAAGGATGACCGTAGCCTGGTCGGTGACCGCCGTAACTGGGTGCTTGGCTTCAACAACCGCGAAAAGCTCGAGATCTTCGAGCTGCAGGCACAAGGCCTGGCAGATACGATTTCCCAACTTGGGAAAAATATCGATGCGCTTTCCGATCAAGACAAACGCCGCGCCGGCCGGGCCATGCAATGTCAGACCTTGGTCAATCTCCAGTGGCAGGAGATTGATGTCACCGCGTTGCTCGATCGCATTGACGCTATCGAAAAACAGATTCTGGAAGCACGGGAAGGCAACACGGCCTTGCAGCAGATCAGTGGCCGCATCGAACATCAGAAGCCTCTGGTGGCAGATGCAGCAGAAGAACTTCGAAAAACCGAGCTCTGGCGAGACAAAACCCTCGACCTAATCAAGGAGAACCGACAAAAGCTCGATGCACTCCAGCAAGATCCGACGCTTGTTCCACTTACTCCTCACCAAAACCAAGGACTCGACGAACGATTCGCCAAGCTGCCTGATGTTGTTCGGCTCGACAACATCGACCGGCTAACCACTTCCGTAGTGCAGTCATTGAGCAATGAGATCGTGGAGACGAATCGGGGCATGACCGATTGCGAGAAGGCAATCGAGAACCGATTTACCGATTTCAAGCGGCTGTGGCCGATGGATGCTGGCGACATGGACACAAGCCTCGCCAGTGCGCCGGACTATTTTGCCAAACTGGTTCGTTTGGAAACTGATGGCCTGCCGGCCTATGAGCAACGATTCTTTGATCTGCTCCAGAACCAAAGCCACCAGAATTTGGCTGCGCTCTCGACCTACCTGAACGATGCTCGGAAGGCCATTCTGGAACGAATGGAACTGGTCAATGAAAGCCTCAGCCAAGTGCCATTTAATCAGAGCGCCAGTCAGCGCACCTATCTCCACATAGACGCCAGCGATCGGCAACTGATCGAGGTCCGTGAGTTCAAGCAGGACATTCTTCAAGTACTCAGTCATGCATGGAGTGATGACCGAGAGTCTGCGGAGTCACGGTTCATAGCGCTTCGCAAGCTTGTCGATCAGCTTGCCAGCCAGGATCCCGAGAAAAAGCGCTGGCGCGAGTCCGTATTGGATGTGCGCCTGCACGTCGAGTTCATCGGACGCGAGATTGATGAGGGGGGTGTCGAGGTGGAAATCTATCGCAGCGGTGCTGGCAAATCGGGTGGGCAGCGCCAAAAGCTGGCCACGACGTGTCTTGCCGCAGCACTACGCTACCAACTGGGTGGAAACGACCACGGCGTGCCGATGTACGCCCCGGTCGTGCTCGATGAGGCTTTCGACAAAGCTGACAACGAGTTCACAACATTGGCCATGAATATCTTCACCAACTTTGGCTTTCAGATGATCGTCGCCACCCCACTGAAATCGGTGATGACCCTGGAACCGTTCATCGGTGGAGCCTGTTTCGTCGATATCAGTGATCGTCGTGTTTCTGGCGTTTTACTCATTGAATATGACAGTGATCGCCAGCGGCTGAAGCTTCCGGAGCATGCTCGTGAGGAGGTAATCGTTGAAGCTTCCTGAAGACGTCCGGGCATTGCTCGTTCGTCGCTTTCAAAATAAGCATCGCGAATGGCTCGCTGCTGAATGCGCAGCAGATCAATGGCCACTGGAAATCGGGCTGGGCATTCCAACAGAGCAGGCGGCCCTTCGGCAGCCTGAGGGTGTTCGCGCCTGGATGGCCGCATGGCAGACCTGGCAGGGGGCTGGCACGCTTGCCAGATGTGAGCGCCGTTGGCGATCACTTGGGATACAAAAACTGCCAGACAAACTTGTGCTGGATGGGCCACAAGACGTGGCTGCGTGGGTTGGCGAAACTGTGCGCTGGCAGAAAGCCTGCACTCGCTACCAAGCACTTGTCATGCGCTGGGAAGCCTTGCGGGATCATCTACCACGCTACTTCGACGTCCTCGCAGACTACGGCGACGCCGATTTTCGGCGGCTTGCTGAAATGCTCGCTTGGATCAGCGCGAACCCGAATTCAAATCTGTACCTACGCCAACTGCCAGTGGCCGGCATCGACAGTAAATGGCTTGGGGGGCGCAAGGGGCTGCTGGCTGATCTAGTGGCCGCAGTACAAGGAGACAAGTCCAACGACCTGAACTTCTACCAACGATGTGGTTTAAAGCCCCCGCCGCAGCTCATACGCATGAGGGTGCTGGATCAGGTGCTACGAACCCAGGTTGGCGGGGTCGGTGACATTTCTGCCCCGGTGGAAGAACTCGCAGGTCTGAATTTTTCAGCCACACACGTCCTCATCGTCGAGAACCTTCAAACGGGCTTGGCCATGTCCGATTTGCCTGGTGCCGTTGTCTTCATGGGCCTCGGCTACAACGTGGACGTGCTCGCTCGCCTGCCTTGGATCGCTCACGCGAAATGCATCTACTGGGGCGATTTAGACACTCACGGATTTGCAATCTTGCACCGGGCGCGCTCTTACCTGCCCAACCTGCATTCCGTACTCATGGACGAAGATACTCTGCTCAGCCACAAAACGTTGTGGGTGGATGAGGCCGAGCAGCATCCTGCGGCGGATCTCGCACTACTGAATGAAGATGAGCAAGGGGTTTATCTCGGCCTCAAGCAGCAGCGATGGGGGCAGAACGTCCGTTTGGAGCAAGAGCGGATTGCTTGGGATGCCGCCTGGAAAATATTGCAGCGTTCGGTTTTCCAGGACTACTGCCCGCCTGCATGAAGATAGTTCCAATTTCAGAGGTCAGCTGTTCGATTGTGATTGTAGGGATAGAACTGGCGCTGGTCATCGATGTACCATCGTGGTCAGAAGCATGAATCAGTGGCCATTTATCCAAAGTGTGCCCTTGTGATGGTGATTTTTGGTGCTCGTTGGGTCGCCCCAGCACCACCACAAAAAACCAAGGGCTTGCATTGCGCAAGCCCTTTGCATTTGGGCCATGGCCCACCTGGTCACGCCTAGCCTAGGTCGCCTGTTTGACCGCCTTACCGCGACGCGACCCCAGCCGCCTGCTGATCCGCGTGGTAGCTGGAACGCACCATGGGGCCGCTGGCCACGTTGCGGAAACCCATTGCCAATGCAATCCGTTCGAACTCGACAAAACCCTCCGGGGGAACGAAGCGCTCCACCGGCAGGTGGTGGCTTGAGGGTTGCAGGTATTGGCCGATGGTGAGCATGTCCACCCCGTGGGCACGCAGGTCGCGCATCACCTCCAGCACCTCGGCATCGCTCTCGCCCAGGCCCAGCATGATGCCGGACTTGGTGGGCACGCCCGGCACCCGTTCCTTGAAAGCTTGCAGCAATCGCAGGGAATGGGCGTAGTCGGCGCCGGGGCGGCAGGCCTTGTACCGGCGCGGCACGGTTTCCAGATTGTGGTTCATGACGTCCGGGGGATCGGCGGCGAGGATATCCAGGGCGAGGTCCAGGCGGCCGCGAAAATCGGGGGTCAGGACCTCGATGCGGGTGGCGGGGGAGGCCGCCCGGGCGGCGCGGATGCAGTCGACAAAATGTTGCGCGCCGCCATCCTTCAGATCATCCCGGTCGACGCTGGTGATCACCACGTGGCGCAGCCCCATGGCGGCGAGGGTCTCGGCCAGGTGGCGCGGCTCGTCCGGGTCCGGGGGTAGGGGCTTGCCGTGGCCCACGTCGCAGAACGGGCAGCGCCGGGTGCACAAGTCGCCCAGGATCATGAAAGTGGCGGTGCCGTGCTTGAAGCATTCCCCCAGGTTGGGGCAGGAGGCCTCTTCGCACACGGTGTGCAGCTTGGCCGAGCGCAGGATCGCCTTCAGCTCGGCCACTTCCGGCGCGCTGGGCGCCTGGGCCTTGATCCATGCCGGCAACCGCAGGCGCGGCTTGGGCACGATCTTGATGGGGATGCGGGCGGTCTTGGCGGCGCCCTTGTGCAGTTCCGGGTCTGCCATGGAAAAGTCCTGAAAGGGGGCGCCATTCTAACCGTTGCGCTAGCACCCGCCCCAGGCGCGGCTCCCTGGAAATCAGGCCGGAGGAATCAGGCCAGGGGAATCGGCCCTGGACGTCAGGATTGGCGCGGCTGATCCGTGAGCTGCACATAAAGCCGGGACAGGTGCAATTTCACCCGCGATGAAGCGCGCGAGTAGTCACCGGCCCTCAACTTGTCCACCGCCCCCTCGGTATCCCCCGCCAGGCAACAGGTCAGCACATCCCCCGCGCAGAGGTGGAAGCGCATGTGTTCCATCTTCATCTCCTGGAATTCCCGCAAGGCGCCGAATTTCTGTCCGCCCACGCCTTGAATCCATTTGCCGAGGACGCATTGATCGTCGCGGGAAACCGTCTCCACCTGCAGATTCTCTTCGTTACCACCCTGGATGCACTTCTCCAGGCGCACCTTCCAGGCCATGTGGGCATTGATGGCGCCCTTGAAGTCCAGGCCGGCGATCATGCCGGAATCCGGATCGTCGGCAGGCGCCTCGTCCCCTGTGGCAGCCGCGGTTGACGTGGGTTCCGCGGCATCCTGGCCGCTGGCCAATGACTTGAACCAATCCAATAGTCCCATGGTGCTCTCCTCGTTTTGGTGTCCCCCGCAGGCCCTGTTTTTATGCGTGGCTAGGGGTACCACCGGACCTCGTCACGGCGCGAGGCACCGATCATGTCATTTTTTTTTCCTGAAAATCCAGTACGAAATCGGTTGCTCCCCGCCTCCACAAGTGATCCGCACCACAGTTACCAAGCCGCCTGATTTTATAATCCTGCTCTTGCCCCTTTGAGCCCCGCCATGTCCCGCGCCGCCCCCCCCATCCCCGTCACCCTGCTCACCGGCTTTCTCGGCAGCGGCAAGACCACCCTGCTCAACCATCTGCTGCGCCGCCTGCCCCTGACCGCCGTGGTGATGAACGAGTTCGGCGAGATCGGCCTGGACCACCAATTGCTGGAAGAGACCCGCGGTCCCCTGGCCCTGCTCTCCGGCGGCTGCGTGTGCTGCCAGGTCCAGGGCGCCCTCGCGCCGACCCTGAAGAACCTCTACATGGCCCGCGCGGACGGTACCCTGCCGCCCTACGAGCGCATCCTCATCGAGACCACCGGCATCGCCGACCCGGCCCCCATCCTGGACACCCTCATCAACGAGCGCTGGATCGCCGCCCGCCACCGCCTGGACGGGGTGGTGACCACGGTGGACGCGGTGCTGGGCGAGCAGCAACTGGACAGCTACCCAGA
>JBGSTQ010000433.1:0-16314 GCA_041736375.1 Thiobacillaceae bacterium | reverse complement strand
CCGATCGTCGCCCACCCGCGCGGCAAGCTCCGCGCGGCTGGGCGGCTGGCCGCGCGTCACCAGCGACTCGATCACTGCCCGGTGCAAGGCCTTGAGAATTGGCGAATGCCGGTCCTGGCGGGCCTTCAGTGGAAGCAGCCGGTTCAGGCGACGGACGGACAAATCCACGAGTTCGGACAGGGAGGGCTCATTCATGATCAGGGCGGAGCGGGCTCGTTGCAGCCTCCGATCGTTCCATGCGCATGCGGCCGCTGTCGGCCTCAAGTGCTTATGGAAGCGATTCGAAGCGGTAGTAACGGCTGTCGAGAAAGCGCGTCACATCCGCTACTTCCTCATTGCCCCAGGGCAGGTGCAGGTAGTCCGCCCATTGCCGCACCTTGGCGTGGAGATCCGGCAG
This sequence comes from Thiobacillaceae bacterium, assembly GCA_041736375.1. Taxonomy (GTDB): domain Bacteria; phylum Pseudomonadota; class Gammaproteobacteria; order Burkholderiales; family Thiobacillaceae; genus Thiobacillus. Next base: position 15,917 of record JBGSTQ010000433.1, on the reverse strand, counting down.
CGAGCGTGCGGTCTGCTTGCTGCGGATATGGACCATGCTCTCGTGGCAGGACAGGCAATGGTTTTCGTATAGAAGTTGGCCGCGCGGCAGGGCCACCGGTTCGACTCGTTCCCGTGTTGCCACGGGCTGCGTTTCCGGCTCCGTTGAGACGGGTGGGGGCGGACTATCCGGATTGGTCAGGGCCATGACGCCAAACCCCAGGGCAAGCAGCGCGGCAGCAATGATGATCCTTGTTCGCATGGCGGTATCCCGGTCGTCCTGTGGTGATCATTCCTACCCGTGGATGAAGCTGACGAGTCATTGAAAACCTCGTGATTCCATCTTGCCTCAGTTGACCGCCGGCATCAACTGCGCTGTGTCGATCCTGCCGGGTCCGCATGCCCCGATTGAAAATCCTCACCGATGCCATGCGGGCATGCCGTGAGCCTGAACGCATCCGTTGACGGCATCGGACGATTGGTCGATGATTTTGTATTCGGGCTTGCGTGTCCGAAATGCTGCCCGCACCAAGCCAGCATCCATTCAAAAACAGAACAACATCAACAAACCAGGAGACCGCCATGCCGCAAACCAAGTTTCTGCTCGACGAATCGGAGATTCCCACCCACTGGTACAACATCGTCGCCGACATGCCCAACCCGCCGGCGCCGCCACTGGGTCCGGACGGCAAGCCGATCGGCCCCGAGGCGCTGACGGCGATCTTCCCGATGAGCCTGATCGAGCAGGAAATGTCGGCCGAGCGCTGGATTCCGATTCCCGAGAAAGTGCGCGAGATCTACCAGCTGTGGCGCCCCTCGCCGCTGTTCCGCGCCCACCGCCTGGAAGCGGCGCTCGGCACCCCGGCGAAAATCTATTACAAGTACGAAGGCGTCTCCCCGGCAGGCTCGCACAAGGTCAACACCTCGGTGGCCCAGGCCTATTACAACGCCGACGCCGGCATCAAGCGCATCGCCACCGAAACCGGCGCGGGGCAGTGGGGCTGCTCGATGGCGCTGGCCGGCCAGATGTTCGGGCTGGACGTGCGGGTGTACATGGTCAAGGTGAGCTACAACCAGAAGCCTTACCGCCGCTCGATGATGCAGACCTGGGGCGCGGAAGTGTTCGCCAGCCCAAGCATGGAAACGAACTCGGGCCGCGCCGCGCTGGCCGAGGACCCGAACAGCCAGGGTTCCCTCGGCATGGCGATTTCCGAGGCGGTGGAAGACGCCGCCTCGCGTGCCGACACCAACTACGCCCTCGGCTCGGTGCTGAATCACGTCATCTTGCACCAGACCGTGATCGGGCTGGAAGCGAAGAAGCAATTCGAGAAGGCCGGCGACTATCCCGACATGATCTTCGCCCCCTGCGGCGGCGGTTCCAACTTCGGCGGCGCGGCCTTCCCCTTCTTCGCCGACAAGGCGGCCGGCAAGAACGTGCGCCTGGTCGCGGTCGAGCCCGCCTCCTGCCCGACCCTGACGCGCGGACACTACGCCTACGATTTCGGCGATACCGCCAAGCTGACGCCGATGATGCTGATGTACACCCTCGGCCACGACTTCATGCCGCCCGGCATCCACGCCGGCGGCCTGCGCTATCACGGCGACTCGGCGCTGGTGTCGCAGCTGTATCACGAGAAGCTGCTCGAGGCGGTGGCCGTGCACCAGATCGCCACCTTCAAGGCCGGCGTCACCTTCGCTCGTGCCGAAGGCATCGTCCCCGCGCCCGAATCCAACCACGCCATCGCCGCATGCATCGACGAGGCCCTGCGCTGCAAGGAAAGCGGTGAAGCGAAGACGCTGTTCTTCAACCTCTCCGGCCACGGCCACTTCGACATGGCCGCTTACGACAGCTACTTCAGCGGCAAGCTGGAAGACTTCGCCTACCCCGAAGAAGCGATCCAGGCCGCGCTGGAGCGCCTGCCCAAGGTCGGATGAATTGAAAGCCGTCAGGCCGCCGGCCTGTCACGACCTGCCTCGTCCCGGGAATGACCATGGAAAAGACTCCGCTCGCTGACTATGTCGAAGGCCGCCTGACGGCGGGCGTATCGAAGGCGACGATCAAGGGCGAACTGCTTGCCGTCGGCTGGTCCGAGGAGGAGGCCGACGCGGCCTACCGCGACGGCCTGATCGCGCATGGCGTCCCGCTACCTGACGAGGGCAATCGTCCGTCGCTGACGAGAAAATCCTCGACGGTCGATATCGTCATCAACTTCTTCTCGTTCATTCTCCTCGGCATCGTCGCCACCGCGCTCGGAACGCTCTGGTTCCAGATCGTCAACCGCGGCTTTCCCGACCCGCTCGCGGCAATGAGTGGCGACGGCGAATGGGGCACGACGCGCGCCATCCATCACTCCATCGCCTCGCTCGTCATCGCATTCCCGCTCTATTTCGCAGCGATGCGCTTGTGGTTCCGCAAGTTCCGCGAGGACCCGGGCCGGACCGAATCCCTCCTTTCCCGGTGGCTCACCTATCTTGTGCTGCTGGTCGCCGCGGTGACCATCGTCGGCGATCTCATCACCGTGCTTTTCAAGCTGCTGCAGGGCGAGGTCACGGCGCGCTTCCTCCTCAAGGCGCTCACCGTCCTGGTCATCGCCGGCCTCATCTTCGGCTTCTATACCCTCGAGCGCCGCAAGATCCAGTACCGCAAGGACATCCCTCGCACCCTCTTCCAGACCTTCGGATGGGGGGTCGCGGGCCTCGTGGTGCTCGGCATCGCCATCGGATTCCTTTCCGCCGGCTCGCCCGAGACAGCCCGCAAGCGGGCATTCGACATGGAACGGGCGCAGCACCTGGCGGCGCTTTCGGGATGCATCCAGCGCTATGCGGAGAATCTCGGCCTGCTCCCCTCCTCGCTCGATGTACTGAGGAAATCGGCCACCTACACCCATTGCGCAAATTCGATGCAGGATCCGGAGACCAGCGCGTACTATGCGTACCGCATCGTCACGCCATCGCGAATTCAGGGGCCGGCACGTGTCGGCGAGTTCGAGCTCTGCGCGACGTTTGCTCTGGCCTCATCGGCTCATGACGGCCAGGAAGGCTTTCCTGGCGGTCCGAGCGCGATCTGGAACGAGCATGGCGCGGGGCTGAGTTGCGATACCGTGACCGTCCAGCTGGTTGGGAAAGCGGCGCCGGCAGCCAGTCCGACCGCTCCGAGTCCATGACCCCCTTTGCCGTCTGCTGATCGATAAAATGAAAAAAGCCCGCTCAAGGCGGGCTTCGGGTCAGCGCAACACGACTCAGCCGGCGAGGATGCTGTCCACGATATCCTGCGACACAACCTGGGCTGCATAAGGCTGTCCGGTCATGGCAGCGATGTTCTTGGCAAAAGCTCGCAGGTGGTTGTAGGAGCCGTTCAAAAGATTCTGATAGACATTGTCGATCTTGCTAAGGCGCGAGGTCTCCATCGCGGCGAGCAGATCCTCGACGTCGGTCTCCTCTATGATGCCGCCCACCATCAGGGCATCCAGAGCAGATTTCTCGCCGCGCGCGATCAGCGCATCGTAAAGCGCTTGCAGTTCGATGTTGACGAACTCGCCCACCAGCTTGCCTGCTGCGGGGTCAGCGAGCTTGTAGGTATTCAGCAGGTTGAGGATGGCGTCCATATGCTGTTGCTCCGAAGTGGCGATGCTGGCAAACACCGGGGTGCCCCACTTCTCGTACAGCGTCAGGTAGACATCGCGTGCCAGCTTTTCCTCTTCGCGCATGAAGATCAGGTCTTTCTTTTCCTGGTTGGTCAGGGTGATCGTTGTGCTGCTGCGCCTGGCTGCTTCGGCCTCGCCGGCAGGCAACAGGGAGGCGGTGGCCAGCATGCCGGTCATCGCCAGCATCTCGCGTCTGGAAACTTTCTTCGTAAACATCATGGACTCCATCATTACAGGGGGTAGTGTGCCAACCTGGATTGTTCCGCGCAGGCATTGCGCCTGAGCATCAATCCGTGGCGGGGTGCGGACGCGCAGCAGGACTGTTCATCCGTCATCAGAAACGACGAAATCCCGACGGACTTTAGGGGCTTGGACGAAAGATTTAGGGACGTACTACCACTCCCGCTCCGGTAACCCAGCCTCGTGGCCTAAGCTGCATCATCGACAGTGCAGCGTGCTCAAATCCCTCATTCACGCATTCCCCCTTCGACCAGCTTGACCTAATCCAGTCCCGTTCATATAAACAAAGTGAATAAAGGGGGATGGATCATGAAACAAAAATTATTCATTGTGGGTCTGGCGATGCTGGCCAGCTTTCCGTCAGCAGCGGTGTCTAAGGGTTTTGAGCGGCAGGGGCAACCCTATGCTTCATGGGACACCCCCTACGTTCCGCATTACGGTAGCGGGGAGTTTGCCCATCCACTGATGGATCACTTGTCCGCGCCTGTTGCACCTGACCGGGTCGCTGCACAGAAGGGCTGGAAGCTGAACCTCTCCCCACCTCAAGCCGAGACAGGGAAGGACACGCCGCCGATGGTCAGGGAGTTGAGGATGGGAATCAGCATGAAGCTGGAGTTCTGATCAGCACGAGATGATCGTGGTTCATGTCTGTTATTCGCTGAAAATAAAAACGGGGACCGAAGTCCCCGTTTTCGTTCAAACCAAACAAATTACTACTGCCGCACCAGTTCGACGCGACGATTCTTCAGGCGTCCCTCTTCGGTCTCGTTGTCGGCAATCGGCTGAGATTCGCCGTAACCCTTTGCGGTCAGACGATCCGCCGCGATCCCCTTGCTGATCAGATAGTCGCGCACGGTCTCGGCACGGCGCTGGGACAGCTTCAGATTGTAATCATCGTTGCTCCGGCTGTCGGTGTGACCCGCGACTACGACCTTGACCTCACCCCATTCCTTCAGGCTTTCGACCGCCTGGTCGAGGATGGCATACGACTCCTGCTTCAAACTGGCCTGATCGTTGTCAAAATTCACGCCTTCCAGCACCAATGGCTTCGGTGCAGGAGCGGGTGGCGGAGGAGGCGGACAACCGTCTGCCGTTTTGGCAAAGACCGTGGGACACTTGTCCATACCATCGACGATACCATCGCCATCGCTGTCGAGTTCGCAGCCGTCAGCGTTGACCTTGCGGCCGGCCGGCGTGCCAGGACACTTGTCCTTGCCATCGACGACGCCATCACCATCGCTATCGAGTTCGCAACCATCGGCGTTGACCTTGCGGCCGGTCGGGGTGCCAGGACACTTGTCCTTCTCATCGACCACGCCGTCGCCGTCGCTATCCACCGGCTTGGGTTTCGGGCAAGGCGCGTCAAGCAGGCCCTTGGCTGGACAGCCGATGGTTCCAAATAATTCATAACCGGAAGTTTTGCCGCTGCTGCTGGCAGCATTCGAAGGATCGTATAAAACGCCCTCGGCCGCATGCGCGGTCAATACCCCGGCAGACAAAAGGCTTGCGCCCAGAACACTGTATAGAGAAATTTTTGTACGCATGTGCTAACCCCTTTTTCTTGGTTTGAAGATTTTTAAGCCATTGAGAAATCAATGCCGCCCTGCAGAATGATAACCGGCTGGAAATACCCTAGAGAGCCCGTCAACTCAATCTTTTATATATATAGCACGTCTCGATCAGCAGAGCACATTTTCCTCAAATCCGTGTCCTCCCGGCCTCATGAGCGAGAGGAAATCATTCAGCGACCCCCTCCGCCTCGTTGCGCGGCCAGTCCGAGGCGTCGATGGTTTCCTGATAGGCGTGCCAGGTGGCGTGGCCGATGATCGGCAGCAGCACGGCGAATCCCACCAAAACCGTGGCGAACCCCAGCGCGACGGACAAAGCGATCAGGCAGGCCCACAGGACCAGGGGCTTCTTGTTGCGCAGCACGGCATTGACGCTCGTCACCACGGCGGTGACGGCGTCCACCTTGCGGTCCACGATCATCGGCAGCGAAAAGGCGCTGGCAGCAAACACGATGGCGGCAAACACCGCGCCCACCGCGCTGCCGATGCCGAGGAAGGGCAGCAGTTGCCGAAGGCTCGGGTCGGACTCCACGGGGAAGAACACATGCACCGTCGCCGCGGCCCGCGCCCACACCAGCAGCACCACCAGCAGCACGATGCCCAGCACCAGCAACTCGCGCATGTGCTGCCAGCCCTCGCGCAGGCAGTAGCCCATCACTGGCTCCCTGCCCTTGCCCAGTTGCCGGCTGATGGAATAGAGGCCGACCGCCATCACCGGTCCGATGAACACGAATCCCGTGGCCAGGCCGATATACAGAGCGATTGCGCCATAGCGCCAGAACAGCGCGGCGATCAGCACGCTCAGCGTCATCAGGACGGTGCCGTAGGTCAGGCTGAGTCGTGGCGCCCTGACGAGATCCGCCCATCCAAGGCGCAGCCAGCGCAGCGGAGCGGTCATGTCGAGCGTCCGACAGGGGGCCACGAAGGGCAGGTTCTCGGGGGACTGGGGGGTGTCGGAAGTCGGCGATGCGGACATGCTTTTCTCCTCTCAGGCTGGGCGGTTTCGTTACCCGGTCGACCGGGAACGGTTGTTATTCATGGGCCATCAGGGTGCAAGAATCCACCCGGATTGCCCGCTCGTCAATTCCTGATCGCTGCAGAAAACACGACACCGGCCAGGGACCCGAAGCTGGCCAGCCAGATGCCACAGGCCTTGATCTGCCTCCGGCTGCAGGGCATGCTGGCGACATGCTGCCCACCCCCATCCAGGCACTCAGCCAGTCCGATCTGCTCGCGCTGGATACGTTTCTTCACTCCCCTGCCTGCGGGCGCGAGGCCATGGGTCTTTCGCGCGCTCACGGGTTCCTCACCGCTGCCGCCAGCGGCCCTGAACAACTCGAGCCCGGCGAATGGTTGCGGCTGATATTCGATGAACCGGTGTTCGAGAACGCCGGCCAGGCCTCGCTCATGCTCGGTCTGGCGCTGCGCCTCTACCGGGAAATCGAGACCAGCCTCGAAGGGCAGGGCACTTTCCGTCCGGTGCTCGATTTCGTGCGCGACGGCGCAGGCGGCATGACGATGGACGCTTCGGCCTGGTGCCAGGGCTATTTCTCCGGCATGTCCCTGTGCCGCGATTTGTGGGCCCTTCATGGCGGCCGCGTGCTGAACGGTCTGCTCGCCCCCATTCATCAGCTCGCGCAATGGGGAGGGTCGACCTTCGATCCGCGGCAGCGCCAGCTATGCGACGAACTGCCCGTCACCGCAGAAGCGGTTTACCGATACTGGCGCGCCCTCGAGGCGGACCCTATGCTCTAGCCTTGCCTCATCCGTAGCGGGTTTTTGGAAGCCGACAATGTGTTGCCTTGCCGGCGGCGCTGTCGGCAGGGTCTTGATCAACCCGACCGGATTTTCTCGACCGGCCATTGGGTTTCGATCCTTCGACTCCCAACCCCTCTTCATCACGCACGTTCAAACCCTCCCGGTGGACGAGCAGATTCCGGCCTGGCAGTTCATCTGGGCGAATAGGGCCCCTTGGCGTTAGCAGGAGCGGCCGCTCCGGACGAAGGGACGGAGCCCGCAGAAACGGATCGCAGCGCCTGCAACTGCGAGGCAAGCCACTCGCCGCTCGGCTGCGGCGGATGGGAGCCGCAGCGGACCCAGTAAACCTGGCCACTCGTGCTGCTCCGGGTGGCGGCCCTTTCGATGAACTGCTCGGTGCTGGCGACCGCATCCCGTTTCTCCAGGTAGCCCAGCTTCCGCTCCAGATGCGCTCGCGCTTCCTCCGCGCCATGCCAGGTTCCGTTGCGCTTGAACTGGCATCCCGAACCCTCGAGCCTCGACAGCAAGACCTCGATCTCGGCCCTGGCAGCGGTCGACAGGGTAGCCGCCGCGGCCATCGACGCGACCAGGAGCATCGCGGCAAACGCTGCAAGCCTCACTCTTCCGCTTGTCCAGGACTGTCTGTTGACCATGTCATTTCTTCTCCAAAATTCGTCCATCCTGACCCGGATGGACTAAGCCGAACCCCTGGACGCGTCCTCCAGCTTGCGGCGCAAGGCCTCGATTACCGGCTCGGCGTATTCCTGCATCTCCGGCGGCATCACCTCGAACAGGTATTCCAGTTCGTCCAGCGCCGATTCGATTTCCGCGCGCTGGGTGAGTTGCGGCAATGCGCGCGCGATGTCGTGCAGGGTACGGTAGGGGGTCACGCCGCTCATCGGATTAGCGCCCGATCGACTGCTGCATCTGCTGCATGCGCTTCATCATTTCCGGGTCGATCCTGAATTCGCCTCCTGGCCCGCGCGGTATGCCCGTCAGCGTCACCAATCCGTGCTTCTGCCCCGGCTTGCCGGCACCGAGCCATTTCCGGGTCACGCTCGACGACAGCACATGAATCCCGAACAACGGCGAAGAATTTCGAAACATGCACATCAGAATCCGCCCAGGTACGCGTAACCGTCGTTCTGCAGTTTGACGAGTCGGGTATAGCCGTCGTGCACGATCGTCACCCCGGGCAGTACATCCGCCGGCGTCCATCCCCTAGCCTTCATCACGCTGTTACAGATCTCCACGCTCACGCCCAGATCCAGCAAATCCTGCGTGATCTTACCGTTGAGGTTCACCGCGAAGGGATCCTTCACCGCCGCTTGGTACGTCCGGTCGATCAGCAGAAACCGCGCAGCGTCACCATGCAGAACCAGATGGATGTCGAGCTGTCCAGGTTCGACCCCCTGCTTGCGGTAGGCCTCGATCAGGCCGCGCGCGTAGTAAAGCCCGCGGCTGATGCCCGCCGCAGTCTCGTTGCTATGAATGTCGTAGACGACCTTGTAGCGGGCCTGGGGATCGACCTTCATCAAAGGCCGCGCCTGCGGCTGCGCTGCTGCCTCGAAAGATGCCAGCGAAGGCCCGGCCATCCCCAGCACGAGGCCTGCTGCAAAGAGCGTCCTGATGAAACTCATGGCTTTCCCCTTGGGACAATGGGTTATCGGGAGCGCATTCCGGTCTGATGTCTGGCTCGTTCATCGGGCTCGCGCCGTGTGAAACCATTCGAGCCCGCCATTTTCGATCGGTTCGAATGCTGCCACAAAAAAAACGTGGGCGGTTAAGCGCCCACGTCTGTTCAGTCATCCCCTGGCTGTTCAGGACTGATGGCGGAAGTGGTGTCGACCCCGATGGCGTTCAGGCATCGCCTCGGCATCGAACACACTGCGCTGCTCGGATGTCAGCTGGGCATAGAAGGCCTTCACCGCCTCGGCACGCTCACGCATTTGGGCGTGACGCATGTCCGACAGGGCGAGCATCCTGTCGAGGCGCTCGGGCGTGCTCAGCTTCTCGAGCTCGCCGCGCATCGCCTGACGGTCACCACCCATGCGATGCATGCCAGGGGGGCCGGATTCGGCAAAGGCATTCCATGCTGCTTCCTGTTCGGCCGTGAGCTTGAGCTTGTCCTTCAGTTCCGTCAGGTGCCCGGCACGGCGCGCTTCCCACCTGGCATGGATTTCCTGGCCCTGCCGCATTTCACAGCCGGTCTTGCCATCGGGTCCGCGCTCAGCCATCGCAAAAGCCGATGCTGCCAGAATGCCGCCGCCTGCCATCAGGCCCACCAGCAGGGCGCGTTTGGCAAAAGTAGTTTGGTTCGATTTCATTGCGTTCTCCTTCAGAGACATTGTCAAAAATGCCGGTCCAAAGCAGGCACGGCATGCAACGCATTCTGGGGAGGGGATGTATCCTTGTGATGTCTGGGACCCGCAAGGATGTAACAGCTTGTATCCGAATGTAAGCTTGCATCCTGAACCCTGAGGAAACGACGCCCCCTTTGAAAGGAACCTGAATTGAAGCCGAACTATCAGTACGAGAAACGTCAGCGCGAATTGGAGAAGAAAAAGAAAAAGGCCGAGAAGGAGCAAAAGAAGGCGGCTTCACCCGACGCGCCTCCGGCTCCGGAAGCCGTCGTCCCGCCGGAAAGCAAGTGACAGGCAGGCAGCGCTGAATCAAGGTGCTCGCCGACGCGGCGGGTGAGGGGGAACGCCCATTCCCTCTCCTCCCTGACGGTTTATGCCCACCCTGCACAACCGTGAGAGGTCACGAGTGGCCAGTTCCCCGGGATCAGCGCGGGCAGGACGCCAGGGCCGCTCGAGCCTCGGCAGCCAGCGCCCCTCGCCACTTTTCTTGCCCTCGACCGGGTGCGCGACGCCCCCCCGATCATGGCTATACTGGATTTCTTCCATGAACACATTCTTTGATCAAGGAGGCATCATGAAACACCCGCTGCTCACCGCCCTGCTGATCGCGCTGCTGGCGTCACCGCTTACCGCCCTCGCCGTCGATTCCGCCAGCCTGCCCGACATCAAGAAGACCAAACTCGGTCTTTACATCGAAGCGAAGGAAGTCCCGGACTTCCTGAAAAAACATCCCAAGGCACTGTTCCTGGATCTGCGCACGCCCGAGGAGCTGCTGTTCGTCGGGGTCCCCCAGGGCATCGACGGCAACGCCCCATTCGGTATCATGAACTACAACAAGTGGGACGAAAAAAAGAAAACCTATGTGCGCTTCCCCAACCCGGATTTTCTCTCCCAGTTCGAATACTGGGCGATGGACAAGGGCACCGAGAAGACTGACCCCGTCCTGCTGATCTGCCGCTCGGGCGATCGCAGCGCGCTGGGGGCCGACTTCCTCGCCAAGCAGGGCTACACCAACGTGTGGTCGGTGGTCGACGGCTTCGAAGGCGACATGGCCAAGGACGGTCCCAACAAGGGCAGGCGCGCGGTCAACGGCTGGAAAAACATCGGCCTGCCGTGGTCGTATGATCTCGACAAAACCAAACTGCAGCTGCGTGAGTGAACGACGCCGCTGGTTCCTTCCCGTGCGCCGGATCAAGCCAGGGTAATCATGGCTGCATTCGGAGCGGAAGTTCGCATCCGATCACCCGAACAAAAAAGCGCAGTCGCTGCGCTTTTTTTGTTGGTCGCTGTCGTCGGGTCGTCATCGAGCCGCGCTGCAGGAATTCCGGGCGGCAGGTTTGGCCAAATCTGTTTTGCTGGAACCTAACAGGACTCTCCGCCTCGAACTATTTTTTATACAACGAGCCGGCCACTGAAGGCTGACGACAGGAGACGCATTTATGGCGGACAACATGCATCTTAGCGGCACGTTTCATACACTTCGACACATTTTCAGCCATGTCGGGGTCACGCTGCTGGCGGTCGGCATCGCCTTTTCCCTGCCGGCCTTGGCGAGATACATCCTGTTTACCTGGTGGCCCATGGTGGAAAACGATTCGCAATTGCTGCTGGTCAACGAGATCGTTTTTGCGGCCGTGCTTGTGCTGCTGTTCAACCTGTTTCTCGGCGCCCGGCAAGGACGTCTCAGCCACCGGATGAACCGTCTGGTCTCGCTGGTGCATGTGCGCCAACAAAATGACCGACGCTCGCGCTGGACCGACCGCAAACTGCTCGACCGGATCACCGGCACCCGCGACGTGTCGGTGATGTCCGTCACCGGCTTTGACACCTTCGTGTCGGAACGGCGCAAGCTAAAACGCGTCATCGACGACAGCTACGAATTGCGCGTCATGCTGATGAACCCCTACGGTGCTGGCGCAATGCGGCGCGTGCAATCGCTGGGTGATCCCGCCCCGCTGTTCGAGACCTACTGCCAGGAAACCGTAGCCACGATCGACCGGCTTGCCAGCCTGGCCGCCGCCGGCAAGCGCGTCACCCTCAAGTTCTACGAGGATCCACCCTTCTGGAACCTGATCGTCACCGGGGAATACGTGTGGGTGCAGTATTGCCACGATGGCCACGAACTGAAGAGCCAGCCTGAATACGTCTTTGCCCTCATCAAGGACAAACCCACCCAGGGCCTGTTCTCGGCTTTCTACGTGCACTTCCTCAACCACTGGAGCGACGCGCACCACCCGGAATACGACTTCTCCACCCGCGAGCTGATTTATCGCAACGACAAGGGCAACGAAGTGAAGCGTCTGCCCTTCCCGCCCCTGGCAGAGCGCAGCGAAATCCGGATGCCCGCGATGCTGGCCCGATGACGCTGGCTGTTCGAGGGTGACCACTCCGTTTAGCACGGTAGTCGTCATGCGCTGATGCAAAGGTGGGGGCTCTCCACCGGTTGTTGTGTCGGACCCCATTTTTCACCCGGTCGTGAGCGGACAGGGTATCTGTACTCCACCGATCGGTTGGTTTCATGAGTACCAGCGTGGCCAAGCGGCGCATGCTTATCTATAAAGGATAGATCGGCACCGCTGAAGGACGGGTTATGGCCAACCCTTTCGTACACATCGAGCTGCAAACCCGGGACCTTGGCAAGGCCAAGGATTTTTATTCCCAGCTGTTCGACTGGAAGCTGGAAGACATACCTGCACCCGGCGGCGACATGCCCTACACGATAATCAACGTCGGCGAGGGCACAGGTGGCGGCATGTTCGCCAACCAGGACCCCAACGTTCCGTCACACTGGCTGGCTTACGTCGGGGTGGATGACATCGAGGCCTCCACCGCCAAGGCGCGCGACCTCGGCGCCACCGTAATGCAGGATGTGATGCAGATCGGTGATTACGGCTGGCTAAGCGTCATCAGGGACCCCGCCGGCGCGGTTTTCGCGATGTGGAAGCCCAAGATGGGCCCATAAGACGACACAGGACAGATCGAACCAGGAACAAACCCCATCCTCGCGAGGATGTCCATTCGGAGATCGACATGGCGATGAACAAGAGACTGTGCGGCCCGCTGCTAGCGGCGGTTCTGCTCCCCGCGTGCGTCGTGGCCCCCGCACCCGGCCCTGATTATTATGTGGTGGCGCCGCCGCTGCCGGTGAGGGTGGAACTGGACGTGGCACCCTACTTCTACGGTGGGTATTACTATTTCTACTACCCTCACGACAACCGCTGGAGCTATTCGCGAGAACGAGCCGGCCCCTGGAAAGAGTTGCCCCGGGACCGCTACCCCAAAGAGATCCGCTACAAGGACCGTGATCACGACAGGGATCGGGACCGCGACTGACCTTATTGGCGTTCAGCTTTTCCCTGAACAGAAGGGCGCTGTCACCCGTGCCTTGCCATCGTCTACCGGTCATTCCTTGCAGCGCGAGCGTTCGCTGTGCTAGCTGGCATTGAGCTTGAACACACCACGCGGCCTGCAGCTGATCATGTGCGAGCCGATTTTTCCCCGATTTTTGTATTGAGCGTTAGCTTTTCTATACTTTATCTTTAAAGGTGACTGCGCAGCGCTTCCCTGTTTCGGGAGCTGGCCCGCCTCCCACCCAGCGGGTCGCGCTCGCTCAACCGTCACCGTGATCATGTGCCGCCCAAGGCGGTACTGGAAAGGGGTGATGCAGCCATGCTCGAGAGACCCACCATTCTGATCGTCGACGATGAGCCAACCGCCCTGGCCTCGATGCTAGACGCCCTCACGCGGCGCTTCGGCGGCGACTACCGTATCGAACCCCACCTCTCGGCAAGTACCGCGCTCGATGCCGTTTCAAGAATCAAGGCGGACGGCGAGGAGATCGCGCTGGTCATCGCCGACCAGTGGATGCCCGACATGACCGGCGACGAATTTCTTGGCCGCGTGCGCACGCTCGAGCCCACGGCCAAGCGCGCGCTTCTCGTTTCTTGGGGCGACCACGAGGCATCGCCCATCATCCTGCAGGCCTGCGCCCTGGGCCAGCTCGACAACTACCTCTACAAACCCTGGGCCCCGGCCGAGGTGCATCTCTATCCGTACGTCAGTGAATTTCTTGCGGAATGGACACGGCTCCATCGCCCCGGGATGGAGCTGATCCACATCGTGGGCGACGAGTTCTCCACCCGCACGAACGAGATCCTCGAACTCCTCGACCGCAACGGCATTCCCTACGGCTTTCACCCGGCCGGCACCCCGCTGGCCGATCAGCTTCTCGACGAGCATGAGGCGTGGCAACAGGAACAGCCGCTGGTCTTTCTCTTGGATGGCTCGACCCTCGTCAATCCCGGCGATGCCGAGATCATGGACGGCGTCGGCGAAAGCCCCGACAACCTGCATTGCGACGTGGTGGTGGTCGGTGGCGGGCCAGCGGGCCTCACCGCAGCGGTCTACGCCGGGTCAGAAGGGCTGGGAACGCTGGTGGTCGAACGGCACGTGATCGGCGGCCAGGCCGGGGCCAGCTCGCTGATCCGCAACTACCTCGGTTTTCCCCGTGGCATCAGCGGGGCCGAACTCACCCAGCGGGCCTACCAGCAGGCCTGGCTCTTCGGCGCGAAGTTCGTCTTCTCGCGGGAGGTAACGGGACTGCGCTTGGACGGGGAAAGGAAGATTCTCGACCTGTCGGATGGCCGCGAGATCGGCGCAAGCTCGGTGATCGTCGCCACCGGGGCCAAGTATCGCCGCCTGGAGGTTCCTGAACTGGAGCGTTTTGTCGGCAACAGCATCTTCTACACCACGTTCGGCGAGACCCGCCTGGTGCGGGGCCTCGACGTGGCCGTCGTGGGTGGCGGAAATTCCGCCGCCCAGGCCGTGGTCCACCTGGCCAAGTTTGCCCGCAACGTCACCCTGATCGTGCGCGGCAACTCGCTCGAGCGCACCATGTCCGACTACCTGGTGCAGCAGATCCGCAGCACGCCCAATGTCCAGGTGAAGCTCGAGGCGGAAGTGGTTGGCGGCGACGGTGGCGAGCGCCTGGAAACGCTGCAGGTTCGCGATCGGGCCAGCGGCGCCGTGGAGACGATACCGGCGCGAATGCTGTTTGTGCTGATTGGCGCCTTGCCCCATACCGACTGGCTCGATGGCATGGTGCAGCGGGATGCCAAGGGCTTTATTCCCACCGGGCATCGCATCGACCTCACGCTCTGGCCCCTACAGCGCCAGCCGATGAACTTCGAGACCAGCGTGCCTGGCGTATTCGCCGTCGGCGACGTGCGACTGGACTCGATGAAACGCGTGGCTTCTGCCGTGGGCGAAGGCGCAGGCGCAATCCAGAATGTGCACCAGTATCTAGGGCAGGTTAAGGGGCCGGGCGAAGTGAAGGCACGGCTGGCGGCGTAGCCACGTTCGTGTCATCCCCCATGGCGGTGCGTACGACGATGCTCGTGGTCTGCCCGACTTGGGCTTTGGGCCCGGATTCCATGCGGGCCGTTGCCCGTGTCCAGGCCTGCACAAGCTGAGTCATTGCTCGCCCGCCTCAACAGCCGGCTAGAGTCTCCTGCACTGGTCTTCCTTGCTGCCCTGGACAAGATTGCCGCCGCCCGCTGGCACGGGAGCATTTTCCTTGCACTGCAGGTTGCCGTCGATCGCGTTGTTGGCAATCCTGACGCCGCCCCGGTTCTGAAAGGCCTGCAGGGTGCCGCCGACGCTGTTGTCAAGCGCGCTCAACGCGCCGCTGTTGGACTCGAACTGGATGTCGCCGGTCGCCTTGACACGGTGTAGCGTCGCCGCGCCGCCCTGCTTGATCTGGATGCTGCCGCCGACCGTCGAACCGGCCTTGACGCTGACCAGCCTGGCATTTTCCGCCTGGACGTTGCCGACGACGCGCACTCCGCGGGCATACAGCGTCGCATTGCGCTCGACCTTCACCGACCCTTTCACCCGGGTCGCATCGAGCGAGCAGGTCCTGCCGCTGGGTACGCGGAGGTTATCGACGGTGATGCCAGCCAGCGCCCCGGCGCACGTGGTTTCCTCGGCGTGAACCGGATGCACGACGAATGCGGCGAATAGCCCCAGGGCCGCGATGGCCGTTACCCGGATGGTTTCAACGCTGTGCGTAAGGGCTTCCTCCGGTTTCCATGACGTTCCCTGATTGATCCTCAGCCAGGTCTGTACCCTGCAACCTCGCGCTTTGCCCAGCCCGACACGACCCCGAATTCAGGGTGCGGTTATGCCCGGCGGTGGTGGCGGAGGGGTGCGGCGGGGGCGGTATGTTCCGGGGCGGGGATGAATAGGTCGCTGGCCCGGATTGCTGATAGACATGGCCGTAAACGGGAACCTTGTGGCCGATTGCATACATGCACTGGATGTAGCTGGAGTCATAGCGGTGCTGCAGGTCGTAGCTCGAGGCTTGCG
>JBGSTQ010000431.1:0-2093 GCA_041736375.1 Thiobacillaceae bacterium | reverse complement strand
GGTGCCGGCGCTGGCGAGTGCCTGCGCCCAGTGGCCGAGTTCGCGGTTGCGGTAATACGGCAGGGTCAGCGCCTCGCCAGTCAGCAGTCCGCGCAGGCTCGCCAGTCTGGCGCGGCGCGGGTGCAGCGGCAGCAGCTTGATCTGGGCGCAGAAAGGTTTCAACGCGTCACGGTACTGCCAGTCGTCGGGGTCGTCGACGAAGGCGCCGAGATAGATGCGATAAGTCTTGCTCAGATGCCGCAGAAGGTGGAACGAGCGGATCTTGTCGCCCTTGTTGGGCGGGTACGGGATGCGGTGCGCGAGAAACAGCAGGCCTTCGTTCATGCGGTTTGGGCTCGCGAAGCGATACCTTTGCTCCCTCGCCCGTAAGCGGGATAACCAGCGACTTGCCCGCTAGCGGGCTTAGTCGATTGGTTAGTAGCTCCATCAGGGGGTGATCCGACGCCAGAGCGAGCGACCCTGCCTGATTCGACACTGAATCGCCCCGAGGGCGGGGCTCCAACAACAGCGCGCTTAACCCCCTCCCCCTTGACGGGGGAGGGTTGGGGAGAGGGTGAGCCGACGCAGCGGCAAACCGTCAAGTCACTCATCCCCCTCATCCCAGATCCTTCACGATGTAAGGGCCGATGAAGTTCGCCATCGCCAGCGGCATCTTCTTCCAGGCCTGGATGAACAGGCGGTACTTCGGATTGAGCGGGTTGATTTCCGGGACCTGCCTGTCGGTCACCAGGAAATATTCGTAATGCAGCGGCGTCGGTTCGAAGCCCCAGTTCTTCTTGAAGTCGAATGAACCGGTGCCGCGCTTGCTGCGACCGAAGTCGAACACCTTGAGGCCGCGCTCGCAGGCGCGGCGCATTAGTTCCCAGTACATGAAGTCGTTGCCCGCCACCGCCCGCGCCGCGTCGACCCCACCGCCGTAATACGGCAGCACCTCGTCGCGGAAGTAGAACGACAGCACGCTCGAGATCACCTGGCCGTCGAGGGTGATGGTCAGCACTTCGCAGTCATCGCCGAATTCGTCCTTCAGCAGCTGAAAATAGCGGCGCGAAAAAACCGGGGTACCTAGGCGGTGCACGCTGGCCGAATAGGCCTTGAAGAAACGCGTGGTGTCGGCGTCGATCTCGCTGACGAGGCCGGCCTTGATGCCCTTGCGCACCATCGCGCGCTGCTTGCGCGGGATGGCGTTCATGTTGGCCTCGATCTCGGGTTCGATCGCCCTCTTGAACGTGACGTACAGGTCCTTGGCCGGCCAGTCGCCGTGCAGGGCCTGCTGGTTGCGGTATTCCAGTGCACCGACCTTGAGTTCGGTGGCGAGATCCTGCGCCGCGCGGTCGAGTGCGGTGCGAGCGATTTCATGGTCGGCGAGGATGCCGCCGTAGGCACAGAACGGCAGCGACGACAGGCTGTGACCGAACAGGCGGCTGTCGATTTCGGCCAGCGGCAGCAGGCCGACCAGCGCACCGTCCTGCTCGGCGTAGAGGAAATGCGTGCGGTGCCCGAACGCCGCCTCGATCACCCGCTTCCAACCGGCGCGATGGAAGAAAGTGGCGTCGGGATGGGCCAGGACGTAGGCATCCCAGCGGGCGAAGTCGGCGGTTTGCAGCAGGCGAACCTTGACCTCGGCCGATGAAGCGGCTGAAACAGTGGGAAGTTCGGCTGGCATGTTCAACACAGGAACCCCATTCGACTGCCCGCTTTTGGCAACCACAGGCCCATTCCGTCATCGCGAGGCCCGCAGGGTCGCGGCGATCCAGGGATCGATGATCCATCCAGAATTCTGGATTGCTTCGCGACGCTCGCAATGACAAAAAATAGACAACCCATCTTCATTTGTCTGCCAGGAACACGCGATCAACGCGGTCCCACTCGAAATCGTTCAGGAGTTTGCGCAGTCTGCCGGGCATGTGTTTCAAATTGACGTAATGGCGGAAGCGCGTCCTGGCCGACAGGCCGGGCAGGCGCGGCTGCTCGTGGTCGACTTCCCAGGGGTGGAAATAGAACATGCACGGCGCGCCGTCCTGCGCATTCACGCGATTCAGCATCCAGCGCGACACTTCGTAGGGCAGCAGTCGGAACCAGCCGCCGCCGGCGGC
>JBGSTQ010000430.1:0-1765 GCA_041736375.1 Thiobacillaceae bacterium | reverse complement strand
CTGCAGGCATTTCGCCGGGCGCGCCGTGCGATGGAGCATCCTGCCGCGCGCAAGTCCGGGCCGCGAAGCTGATCCTCCTTGCGACCGGCCGACAGTCGCCTTAGACGAAGGGCTATTTCACGTCGATGGTGCGGCTGGCTTCGCCGGGCTGCAACTGCAGTTTTTCGAAAAATTTCAACATCCACGGCGCCCTGGGTCCGATGCGTGTGGCCTCGACCAGGCAGCACGGCGTGAGCGCCAAACCGTAGAGGGCAGCGTTGGCCTCCGCGTCGATATGGATGCTGTAGTGGTCCAGCGACTGGCCCAACATCATGCCGCGATCGAACGAGTGAACCCTGATGCCGAGCGAATCCGCCTGGTGCCCGACATGCTCGACGGCGATGTCACGTCCGCTGACCATGATGTGGTGGTGCCCCGAGAGAAAATCCTTCAGTCCGGACACCGTCTTGAAGGTGAAAATGAGGTTGCTTGACTGCACCCCGTACAGCGGGCCGGTGCTGCTCCCCTGTATCGTCAGCAGGATGGGCGCACTCCAGCCGCCGGTTTCGTCCTTGTAGGAAAGGATGCCTTTGCCGTAGAGATTGGCCACCATGAACCCCTGCCGCAGCACATAAGGAAAAATCGCGAAAGCCACGGCGTCGCGGCGTTGCTCGAGAAAGTAACGCTTCTCCTCGTCGGGCAGAGCGTAGACCTGCTCCAGCACCAGTAAGGCCAATTCGCGGGCGCGGGGAGAAAATGCCGGTGCGGACAAAGCGCAGACTTCTTCACCGAGGCAGACGAACGGTGAGACGCTTTCGGCCGGAGACGCCGCCGGCGGGGTTTCCGACTGTACGGACTGACTGGCCGCCGCCAGCAGCAGGGCGAACAGCCAGGCGAATGGCGATTTCGCGAAATCGGGAGATGCCAAACTGGATGGGCTCATCAAATCAACCTGGAAGGAAGGGTCGGTGAAGGGTGACATGTCATTCAAACAACTTTCTTGAATTACAAATAAATCTCGTTTGGGCGGACAACAATAACCCGGCGTCGCTTTCCGCAGAGCGGTCAGCCCGCTGGTCTGACTTTGGGCAACAGTCCGAGCAGCAGAACCGCCCCCAGCAGAATGGCCGCGAGGAGGGTGAACGCCCCGGAATAGCCGGTGAGCATGACCATCCACCCGGTCAGCACCGGGCCGATCGACTGGCCGACATCCATCACCGTGCGCAGCACCCCCATCGAGGCGCCGAAACGACCGTTGCGGGTGAGGTCGGCGACCAGCGCGGCGGTGGACGAGGTGACGGTGGCAAATCCCAGCCCGAATACGAGGCTCAGCAGCGTCAGTCCGGTGAATCCCGTCGCCCAGGGCAGCAACAGGATGCTGACGGCGCCGATCACCAGGCCGGGCAGGATGACCCGTTGTCTCCCCACGCGGTCGGATAGCCGGCCCATCAGCGGCTTGGCGAAAACGATGCTGACCAGTTGCACGCCGAGGATGATGCCGATCTGCCACGCCGCGATGCCGAGCGAAGCGGCGTACAGCGCGAGGAAGGCTTCGATCGCGCCGAACACCAGATACTGCGCCGCCTCGATCAGGCTCACCAGCATGATGCCGCGCTCGCGCAGCACGGCTATCAGGCTCGCCCAGAAGTGCGGGCGTTCCCGTTTCGTGGCGGAAGAGGATTTGCCGTCGCGCAGCAGCAGACCCGCCGCCAGCGCCAGCACGCCGCTGATCGCGCAGGCGATGTACACGGCGTGAAAACTTGCCAGCGAGATCAGGGCGCCCCCG
>JBGSTQ010000409.1:0-3855 GCA_041736375.1 Thiobacillaceae bacterium | reverse complement strand
CCCGGCGACAACCAGGCGCGCGACGCCTTGCGCCGCAACCTGCACACGCTCAAGGGCAGTGCGCGGATGGCCGGGGCGATGCGTCTGGGTGAGCTGACCCACGTCATGGAATCGCGCGTGATTGCAGTGATCGAGGGGCAGATCGGGGTCGACGGCGACATTTTCGACAAGCTCGAGGCGGAATTCGACCGTCTCTCCGACGCGGTCGAGCGGCTGAAAGCCGGCGACACCGTCCCCGCTGCCGAAACCGAGGAAACGATCCAGCCTGTCGCCGCGCCGCTCGAGCCGGTGCTGGAACCCAAACTGGTGGTGAGGGCGGAGGAACAGCCCGGTACGCAGACAGCCGCACAGCCTGTCAGTCGCGAAAGCCAGGCCCTGACCCTGAGGGTGCGCGCCGACTGGGTGGACCGCATGGTGAACCAGGCAGGCGAAGTGGCGATTGCGCGTTCGCGGATCGAAAGCGAAGTCTTCGCCTTCAAGCGCCACGTCGCCGAACTGTCGGAAGCGCTGGTGCGCCTGCGCAGCCATATTCGTGAAGTCGAGATTCAGGCCGAGTCGCAGATGCAGGCGACGTTCCAGACCCAGGGCGTTGCCGAGCACTTCGATCCCCTGGAATTCGACCGCTTCACCCGCTTCCAGGAAGTCACGCGCTTCCTGGCGGAAAGCGTCAACGATATTTCCACCGTGCAGCATATCCTGCTGGCCCGATTGGGCGAGGCGGAGGCCGCGCTGATCCAGCAGACGCGTCTGAATCGCGAACTGCAGCAGAATCTGCTGCGGGTGCGGATGGTGCCGCTGTATTCGGTGGCCGAGCGCCTGTATCGCACCGTGCGCCAGACGGCGCGCGATGTCGACAAGCGTGCGCAACTGGATATCCAGGGGGGTGAACTGGAAATCGACCGTTCGGTGCTGGAAAAGGTCACCGCCCCGATCGAGCACCTGCTGCGCAACGCGCTGGCGCACGGCATCGAAGCGCCCGAAGTCCGCCAGGCGGCGGGCAAGCCGGAGTTTGGCGAAATCGTCCTCTCCGCGCGGCAGTCGGGCAACGAAATGCTGCTGACCGTGAAAGATGACGGCCGCGGCCTTGACTATGCCCGGATTCGGCAGAAGGCGGAGTCGCTCGGCCTGCTGACGCCGGGGATCGAACCGTCCGAATCGCTGCTGGCGCAACTGATCTTCGCGGCCGGTTTCTCGACGGCGGAGTCGGTCAGCCAGGTGGCCGGCCGCGGTGTCGGCATGGATGTGGTCAAGAGCGAGATTTCAGCCCTCGGCGGACGTATCGATATCGCCTCCGTCAACGGCGCAGGCACCACTTTCAACATCTACCTGCCGCTGACCCTGGCCATGACCCAGGCGGTGATGGTCGAGGCGGCGAAACAGGAATACGCCCTGCCCGCGCCGCTGGTGCAGCAGGTCATCGAAATCAAGCCGGATGCCCTGGAAAAGGCCGTGGCGGCCGGTGAGATGGAGTGGCGCGGCGAGCGCTATCCGCTGACCTATCTGCCGCATTTGCTTGGCGATGCCGAGGCGACGCATGAAGTGCAGCGCTACAACCCGGTCGTGCTGCTGAAGAGCGGCAACAGCCAGGCGGCCATCCTGGTCGATACGGTGACCGGCACCCGTGAAATCGTGGTCAAGAACATCGGGCCGCAAATCGCGCGGATCACCGGCATTGCCGGAGCCACCGTGCGCGGCGACGGCCGGGTCATCCTCATCCTCAACCCGGTACCGCTGGCGCTGCGCTGGCTGAGCCAGCCGCGTGTCCGGCAGGATGTGCCGCCGGTCGCCACGCCTGCTGTTCAGATGAGCGAAGCGCCGCTGGTACTGGTGGTCGACGATTCGCTCACCGTGCGCAAGATCACCACCCGCCTGCTGGCGCGCGAAGGGTTCCGCGTCGACAGCGCCAAGGATGGTGTCGATGCGCTGGAGAAGATGAACGACCTGATCCCCGACGTGGTGCTGCTCGACGTCGAAATGCCGCGCATGGACGGCTTCGAACTGGCGCGCGTGATGCGCAACGACGAGCGCCTGAAGGACGTTCCGATCATCATGATCACGTCGCGCACGGCCGACAAGCATCGCAACCATGCCCTGGAAATAGGCGTCAACGTGTACCTCGGCAAGCCGTATCAGGAACAGCAGCTGCTCGATCACATCGCCGAGCAGATCAGTCGGCACGCTGCGGTCGCCGGATAGGTTGCGCAAACAGTCCTGACAGAAACGGGGGCGCTGGCCCCCGGTTTTTTATTCTGTCTGGCTACAGTCGCAGGCTGGCGAGGTCGCCCCCCGCCAGGGCGCCGAGCGTCCGGTCGCCTTTTGGCGGGTCGCGGTGATAGGCCCGGGCCAGTTCGCGTGCCGCCTTCAGCCAGTGGGCCTCGGCCTGTGAAATCAGCTGCGACAGACGCCGACCATCGCGGTCGCCAAGCCACGCATCGTAAGCCTGCGGCAGGGCAGGGAACAGTGCGCGACGCAGCCCCGAGAGGTTGGCCAGATAAAAATGCAGCGAGCCGATCGCCTCGCGTTGCATCAGGGTGGGCAGGGTCACCAGGCAATCGGCGAGATGGTCGCGCACGGCTCGTGCCAGCAGTTCGGCGTGCCGCGAGGTCAGCTGGCCGAGCATCGCGTTCCATTCCTCGCCCAGCAGCGATTCCGCGCGCGCTTCGCCGATTTCGTGCAGGATCATCGCCTCGCTTTCGGCTTCCGCCATGCGGTCGAGCCCACGCTCGATGTCGCGCTCGAAATCGTAATGGGCAAACGCACGGCCGAGGGCGGTGTCCTTTTCCTTCCACTGCCATTCCTCGTATTTGTTCCACAGCAGGCGACGAACCGCATCCATGCGCAGGAAGATGGCGCCGTCGCGCATCGCCGCCGGCGGTGCGATCAGGTCGCGGGCGTATTCGCAGCCGGCCACCAGCACCTGGACGCCCTCGCGGACTTCGGCGCGCTTGAGCTCGGCCAGCACAAAATGCGGCTTGCGGAAATGCCCCAGTCCACTGCTGTAAACCAGCCCCAGCGGGATCAGTGCACGGTTGATGTCGTCGGCCTCGAATGGGTCGATCCCCGATTCGGAGAGCGGCAGCGGCGCGAACTCTTCCTCTTCCACCGCATCCCACAGGCTTTCGCGCGCGTTCAGCCAGTCGCCGAGCTCGTCCTTGGGCAGGCGCGCACCGTAGGGGATTTCCATTTCCCAGCGGTAGTACTCGCGCATTTCCAGAAGGAAGGTGCACATCGTCATGTCGCGCGCGTGGCGGGCGTCGGCGATGGTGCAGTTCTTCTGCACGGTGTCGATGAGGGCGGGAAGGTTTTCGACCATGGAGCGCTCCTGATGAAGTCTGCACTACCAAGTCTACAAATAAAAACAGCCCGATCAACCGGGCTGATTTCAGGGGTATTCCGAGGCTTCAGGCGGTGCGGTCAGGGGGTTGGCTGCTTCTTGATCGAACGTCCCCACCTTCACCCCAACCCTCCCCCGCGAGGGGGAGGGGCGAAGGCTGAGCCCAAACCGATTAATGACGTCGTGAGGTGCCGAAGTAATTGAGGTCGGCGCGCGAGCGGCGGCTGAGCTCGAAACGTGCGGCGTCGCTGCCGCCGAACTGTCCGGCGAGTTCGCCGTAGACCTTGCTTGCCCAGTCCTTGTCGTTGAGCGCGTCGGCGATGCCTTCTGCCCAGCGCAATTTGTCGGCGGGCGCCTTCAGCTGCGAGCCGCACTCGGCATACCACTTGCGCAGCACTTCCGCGGGCAGGGCGTAGCCCTTGAGGCGGTCGATGAACTGGATGCAGGCGTCGCCGGTGGTGCAGGCCGCCGCCGCGGCGGCGAACAGCTCGTCCGCCTTGGCGCTGTTGCCCATGGAGGCA
>JBGSTQ010000408.1:0-1654 GCA_041736375.1 Thiobacillaceae bacterium | reverse complement strand
GCGGGAAGTCTTCGGGCGCGAGGATCTCGGCCGGTCGGATGCGTGCCAGCAGCGTCGCGAGCGCGGTGGGTTCGACTTCTGCCACCTGAAAACGGCCGGCCGCGAGGTTGAGCCAGGCCACGCCGAGGCGGTCGGTGCCGGGGGCGATCGCCAGGATCAGCGTGTCGCGGGTCGCGTCGAGCAGGCCCGAGTCGGTCAGCGTTCCGGGTGTGACGATACGGGTGACCTGGCGTTCGACCGGGCCCTTGGAGGTGGCCGGATCGCCGATCTGCTCGGCGATCACCACCGACCCGCCGAGCTTCAACAGGCGCGCCAGGTACTGCTCGGCGCTGTGATAGGGCACGCCGGCCATTTTGATCGGGCTGCCGGCCGAGGCACCGCGCGTGGTCAGGGTGATGTTGAGCAGGCGCGCGGCCTTTTCGGCATCGTCGAAGAACAGCTCGTAGAAATCGCCCATGCGGTAGAACAGCAGCATGTCGGGATGCTGCGCCTTGATGCCCAGATACTGCTGCATCATCGGGGTGTGGGCAGTGGGCTCCTTGGCGATGGACATCGGGGACCGGACGTGCGGATCAGACCTTCAGTTCGGGCGGCAGGTGCGGGGAGAGTATCTGCAGCATCTGCGAGAAGATCTTCGGGCTGGCGGCGACGATGTTGCCGGATTCGAGAAAGCCTTCGTCGCCCATGAAGTTGCCGACCAGCGCGCCGGCTTCCTGCGCGATCAGGCTGCCGGCGGCGAGATCCCAGGGTTTCAGCTGGATTTCCCAGAAGCCGTCGTAGCGGCCGCAGGCGACGTAACATAGGTCTAGCGCGGCGGAGCCGGGCCGGCGCAGCCCGGAGGTGGCTTTCATCATGTCGCGGAACATGTTGAGGTAGGCCTCGGCGAAGCTGAAATCGCGGAACGGGAAGCCAGTGCCGATCAGGCATTCACTCAGCTTGGCGCGATTGCTGGCGCGGATGCGGCGGTCGTTCATCATGGCGCCGCGGCCGCGACTGGCGGTGAAAAGCTCGTTGCGCGCGGGGTCGAGCACCACGGCCTGGGTGATCTGGCCCTTGTGCCTGAGCGCGATGGAAACCGAATACTGCGGCAGGCCGTGGAGGAAGTTGGTGGTGCCGTCGAGCGGATCGATGATCCACTGGTAGTCCTCGCCGTTTTTGGCGTCGGCCGCGCCGGACTCCTCTGCTAAAATTCCATGATTTGGGTAGGCGCCGAGCAGGGTTTCGATAATCGCGCGTTCGGCCATGTGGTCGACCTCGCTGACGTAATCGCGATCCTGTTTGCTGCGTACAGTGAGTTGATCGAGGTCGCGCGAGGCGCGATTGATGATGACCTCGGCTTTGCGAGCGGCTTTCACCGCCGTATTGAGCATGGGATGCATTGGGAGTACACGGGCTTCAAAGAACGAAGCCGGCATTTTACTTGATGACGCTGTCACACCAGAAACTTCTCGCCACTATCCGCATCGTGCTGACGCGCACCAGCCACCCTGGCAACATCGGCGCGGCCGCGCGGGCGATGAAGACCATGGGGCTGTCGCAGCTGGTGCTCGTCGATCCAGCCGTTTTTCCCAACAGCCAGGCCGAAGCCATGGCGTCCGGCGCGACCGACGTGCTGGCGCAGGCCAGGGTTTGTTCCACCCTGGCCGAGGCGCTG
>JBGSTQ010000378.1:0-15075 GCA_041736375.1 Thiobacillaceae bacterium | reverse complement strand
CCGAGTCCGCCCGCCGCCTGTTCCGCCGCGCCTTCCGCAAGTCCGACTGGAAAGCCGGCGACCTCAAGCACCTCGTCGCCAGCCTCCTGCCCGCCCCGCTGTACCGCAACCTGGTCGATTTCGTCACGCGGCGGAGGAGCGCGCGGTTCGAGGCGTGAAGAAACACTTGTGGGAGGCCCGCCGCTGGGCCGAATGCCGCCGGCTTCGCGGTGCTCGCACTGCGCGCGGCGAGGGCGATGGCCAGTGGTTGTTGCCGCTCCAGCGGCGTATAACTGGTGCTCCCTTTTGGAGACAACTGCAGCCTACCCTTGTGGCTGCGTCAATAACCCCCTACCCCAGAGCACGCGTTACCATAAACATCTCAGCCAAACGGGAGAAAAGTTGACATGCGTCCCTCGCTAGCCTTGCAAACCCATCGCGATGCTATCCGCCAAGTCGCACTGCGTCATCATGTAAAGAAAGTCCGGGTATTCGGCTCGGTCCTGCATGGTGACGACACCGACAAGAGCGACCTGGATTTGCTCGTCGAGCCGACACCCGACACCACACTTATGGATATTGGAGCAATCCGCTATGAACTGCGTCAACTGCTGGGTATCCCCGTTGACGTATTGACCCCCAAGGCTTTGCCTGACCACTGTCGTGAACAGATACTGTCGGAAGCAGAACTGGTATGAGCAAGGCAGGAAAGCTGCGCGTACCGGAATATCTGGGACACATCCTGGAAGCCATAAGACGAATTCAACTCTATGCCAATGGCATGACCGAGACGCAATTTCTTCAAGACCCGAAGACCCAGGATGCCGTGATTCGTAATTTCGAAATCATTGGCGGCGAGGCATGCCGAAATATTGATTCACAGCAACCAAAGTAAACGCAAGAACACCCCGAGGTGCCATGGGTGTTCGCCTACGAAATGCGCAACGCACTGGCGCACGGCTACTTCAAGGTTGACCTGGAAATAGTCTGGACAACCATCCACCACGACCTGCCGGAACTGGCAGAGCAAATTGGTGCGCTGCTGAGCAAGTCACATCAAGCCTAACGAGGAGCTGGGGTAAACATATTTAACCCTCCTCAATGATCAGCGCGTAGGGCAATAGAATGAAAAAGCGCAGCGCCTTCCGCCGGTCAACCGTACCGCAACGGCACAGCCGCTACGCCACGCTACAAATCCAGGCCTGACTCTGACTTCTTTGTTTTTTCCGGTCCTGACAATGTTGCGGGCCAGAGTTGAGCACCGTGCAACACACGCAGAATGCGCACGGTTTCGCCGACGATCTGGTAAGCAACGACATATGGCGTGTGGCCAATGACTAATTCCCGCGGGCCATCGATACGACCAAGTCGTCCACACTCCGGAAATTTGATCAGCAACCCGACCTGCCTACTGATGCGCTCGTCCACGGCGATCGCAGCAAACGGGTTGTCCTGCTCGATGTAATCGAAAATTCGGTCCCTGTCTTCGAGCGCGAGCTGGGACCACTCAAGCCTCACGACTTGCCTTCGGAAGCTTTCCTGCGCGCCGCAGCCCTCCGCTTGGTGAAGTGGACCTCGACCTTCTCATGCGGGACAGCCGGTCGCGTATCGTCGAGCGCCGCTTGCACCTTCTCCCTAAACCAGGCGTCATACGTGGCGGGATCGACCGCGAAGTCGAACGGCAGCGTGCCCTCGTTCGCCACGCGAGTCAGCAAAATGCGAACAGCATCCGAGACGGTCAGCCCCATGTTGTCCAGAACCGCCGTGGCGCGTTCCTTCACCTCCGCGTCTATACGTGCTTGAACCAGTGCATTGGATGCCATGGTGTTTTCCCTCCAGATTTGACTGTTGAATTGTAATTCAATTGCATTACGTAGCAATGCCGCCTCGAGAGTCCGCGGAAAAAAATGAAAATCGTAGCGAGCACCTTGCCGGGCACAAAGGCGCCTCTCCCCCAGAGAGCGGTAGCTGGCAAGTAGCCCAAGGGTGGAAAAGCGCAGCGCCTTCCGCCGATTAACCTTACCGCAACGGCACAGTCCCTACGCCACGCTACAAATCCAGCCCTGACCCTGTCGTTCTGTCGTTGCGGATGTTCGCGTCGCATTCTTGTAGGAGCGGCGCCTTTGTGCCCGGAGGGTGCTCGCCGCGATCGGCCTTCGATTCGCGGCGAGGACGCCGCTTCTACAAAAAATATCCCCTCCCCCTTGAGGGGGGACGGGTTAGTTAGGGGGTGACGGATTAATCAGGCTGTCCAAAAGGCAGACAAAAGCTTCCCTTAATAAACCACCCAACGGCGCACCCCCGCCCCAGCCCTCCCCCCTGAAGGGGGAGGGAGTTACTGCGAT
This sequence comes from Thiobacillaceae bacterium, assembly GCA_041736375.1. Taxonomy (GTDB): domain Bacteria; phylum Pseudomonadota; class Gammaproteobacteria; order Burkholderiales; family Thiobacillaceae; genus Thiobacillus. Next base: position 12,751 of record JBGSTQ010000378.1, on the reverse strand, counting down.
CAACCCGCGCCTTTACCTCAAGGGGGAGGAAGTTACCGCGGGCCGCCACGCCCTTTACTTCGTCGGAAAGCGCGCAAAACCCTTGGCACACCCCTTGCGTTCAATAACAATCAGTCGTATGGGAATACCGGCTCGTCCATCACTGCCCTTCCTTCTCTCCACTGGCTCGTTGGCCTGTTGAAGTCTTGAGGGGTTGACCCATGGTCGAGCAGTTCAGTCGCAGGAGTCGAATCGTCGACGCTTACAACACAATTTCCGCAGGCTGCAGCGGTTCGGTCTAAGGAAGTGCTGATCTATTCCGTTCGTGGTGAGCCCTTCGGTGAACTCAGGACAGGCTTGTCGAACGCCCTCCTGAGCGGAGTCGAAGGGCATGAAGGGAATAAATCAAACAGAATCAATCTGTTGAAATGCCCTTCGACAAGCTCAGGGCGAACGGAGTTTATTAATCAGTGTTTCCCCAAAGAACATACCCATGCATTTTTCAAGAAACAGGTCGTTAATTACAGGCAACAAAATCGATGCCGCCCAGGCGCATCGCCAAAACTGATCACCCAAGCGAAGGCAAACCATGAAAAGAGGCTGTAATTCCCGCAAGCGCATCCTGATCACCGGCGGCGCGGGCTTTATCGGTTCGCACCTCTGCGAGCGGCTGCTGGGTGAGGGTCACGACATCCTCTGCGCGGACAACTTCTACACCGGCACCCGCGACAACGTCATCCACTTGCTGGGCAACCCTCATTTCGAGCTGCTGCGGCACGACATCACGTTTCCCCTTTACGTCGAGGTCGATGAGATCTACAACCTGGCCTGCCCGGCTTCCCCCGTCCACTACCAGAACGACCCGGTGCAGACCACCAAGACCAGCGTGCATGGCTCCATCAACATGCTCGACCTGGCCAAGCGCGTCGGCGCGAAGATCCTGCTCGCCTCCACCAGCGAGGTCTACGGCGACCCCGAGGTGCACCCCCAGCAGGAGGACTACTGGGGCCGGGTGAACCCGATCGGTCCGCGCGCCTGCTACGACGAAGGCAAGCGCTGCGCCGAAACCCTGTTCTTCGACTACCACCGGCAGATGGGCCTGCCGATCAAGGTGGCGCGCATCTTCAACACCTACGGTCCGCGCATGCACCCCAACGACGGGCGGGTCGTGTCCAATTTCATCATGCAGGCCCTCGTCGGGCAGCCCATCACCATCTACGGCGACGGCCGGCAAACACGCTCGTTCTGCTATGTCGACGATCTGGTGGAAGGACTGGTGCGGCTGATGGATTCCGACGACGGCTTCACCGGACCGGTCAACCTCGGCAACCCGGTGGAGTTCACCATGATCGAGCTGGCGCAAGGCATCCTGCGCCAGGTCGATTCCGGCTCCGAACTGGCCTTCCACCCCCTGCCTCAAGATGACCCCAGGCAGCGCTGCCCGGACATCACCCTCGCCGGGGAGGCGCTGGGCTGGCGCCCGGTCACCGCACTGGATGACGGCCTGGCGCAGACTATCGACTATTTCCGCACCCGGCTCTGCGAGCAGACCGCCTAGCCAACACCCGACCCATGCCGACCCCCACCGACTCCACCCCGCTCGTCAGCGTCATCATTCCCGCCTACAACGCGACCGCCTTCCTCGGCGAGACCCTGGACAGCGTGCTGGCGCAGACTTACCCGAACCTGGAAATCATCGTCGTCGACGATGGCTCCACCGACGCCACGCCAGAACTCCTGGACAGCTACGGCGACCGGATACGCGTCCTGCGCCAGGCCAATGCCGGCCAGGCGGCGGCCCGCAACCATGGCGCCCGCGAGGCGCGCGGCGAATTGCTGGCTTTCCTCGACAGCGACGACCTCTGGGACCCGGACAAGATCGCGCGCCAGGTGGAACTGCTCGGCCGTTTCCCTGCGGCCCTTGCCGTTTACTGCGATCACCGCACCATCGATGCCCAGGGGCGCCCTGTGGCATCGAACGCGGCCCTGGACTACCCGCGGGCCTCCGGGGACATGCTCCGGGCCTTGTTGCTGGGCTGCTGCATCATCACGCCGGGCCTGGTCCTGCTGCGTCGCCACGCCTTTGATGCGAGCGGCGGTTTCGATGAGGCACCCCTGATGCGCGGTCATGAGGATTACGCCCTCTGGCTGCGCCTGGCCACCCAGGGCTCCTTCGTCTACAGCCCGGACACCCTCGTTTCCTATCGGCGCCACAAGCAACAGGCCACACGGCAGAAACACTATGAAATGCACATGGCTCGCGCCAAGCTGAATGCCGTGATGGCGATTCGCGATGTCATGGAGACCAGCGAGGACAGGGACGTGAAGCGCCTGTTCGCCTGGGTGCTGGTGGAATCTCACGCAATGGCCGCCTGGGCTGTCCGGCAAATTGGCGATCATGCCGATTCGCGCAGAATAGCCGCAGCCGGCGTGGCGTTGCGACCCACTTCGATACGCGCATGGCATAGTCTTGGCGCCGCTTTCAAGCCGCGATGGCGAAGCCAGAAACCATGAGTGCGGCGTCATGGTAAATGACCTGCCAGCCGCATCCCGGACCAGAGTAGGCGTTTCGGTCATCATCCCCAGCCACAACCGCCCGGCACTGTTGAAGGAGGCCTTGTCCAGCGTGCTGGCCCAAGCCGTCCTGCCGGCTGAGATAATCATCGTCGATGATGCCTCCGATCCTCTGGTCAGCCTGCCCGCAAGCCGCAATGCCGTCCCGCTGCGATTGCCTCATCACGAACAAACACGGGGTGGTGCCGCCGCCAAGAACACGGGTGCCAAGGCAGCCCAGCATGGACTGCTCGCATTCCTGGACGATGACGGCCTGTGGGCACCCACCTATCTCGAACATGCATCGGCACAGCTGGCCCGGCGTGCGGACATAGACGTGCTGTTTATGTGGTCGACTGGTTCGTCAGGAATACCGAAAATCCGGCCGGCAGAACTATTTGCAGGCCATGAACAAAGTCCTGGCCAAGGCTGAAGGCAAGCATCTTGCCCCCGCCGTGCTCGGCTTTGGCCACCAACTGGTCACAGCCCTGTTGCCGCGAGTGCCCATGACTTTCCAGCGACCCGTGGTCCGACGCGAGGCCTTCCAGCGCATTGGCGGCTATATTGAACACTGCTTGTTGTGGGATTGCGACTGGGCGCTACGGGCCGCTCTGGTCGGCAAGGGAGCATTGAGCGAGGCCCCTCTTTACCGGCAGCGGGTGGACGGCCAGGGCTATTCATCCCACCCAACACGAGAAAGCGAACAGACGCTATCCAACATCGAGATACGGAACCGCCTGGCAGCCACGCTGTCTGCGAAGAACTCAACCAACAAGACGCTGCGCAAGGAATTCAAACACTCGGCCGGTAAATATTGGTTCCAGCTGGCCTACCTGTTGCAGATTCAAGGCAACACCTGGACGGCAGTCAGAGCCTGGGCAACCAGTCAACGGAAGCACCCCAACCCCGCAGCGTAAAGCTTCTCCTGCGCATTTTCCTCAACAAACCGAATCGGCCATGATGAAGTGGTCGGCTGCGGAATGCACAATCGGATGGAGAGCAACCGCGCCGGGTATGTTGCCTGCCTGCTTAACTAAACGATGCAATGCACCTTCCCCTCAGGGGGGAGGATGTAACTACCTTGGCACACCCCTTGCTGTCATCTCTACGACTTACAATATCCACCCATGACCGCCCACACACCCTCCAACCCAAGCTCCCCCCTCCGCCTGCTCGTCGTCGGCGGCGCGGGGTACATCGGCTCGCACATGGTCAAGCACCTGCTGCGCCGGGGATGCGATGTCGTCACGTTCGACAATCTCTCGACAGGCCATCGCGATGCCGTGCTGGGGGGTGAGTTCGTGCTGGGGGATCTGGCGGACCGGGACGCGCTCGACGCATTGTTTTCGCAGCACGCCTTTGACGCCGTGTTCCACTTCGCCTCCTTCATCCAGGTCGGCGAATCGGTCAAGGAACCTGCCAAGTACTACGCCAACAACGTCGTCAACACGCTCAAGCTGCTCGACGCCATGGTCGCGCACGGGATCGGGCGCTTCGTCTTTTCCTCCACCGCCGCGGTGTACGGCGAACCGGCCTACACGCCCATCGACGAGGCGCACCCCAAGCAGCCGATCAACCCCTACGGCAAGACCAAGTGGATGGTCGAGCAGATCCTCCAGGACTACGACCGTGCCTACGGCCTCAGGTCCATCGCCCTGCGCTACTTCAACGCCGCTGGCGCCGACCCCGATGGCCAGCTGGGCGAGCGCCACGACCCCGAAACCCACCTGATCCCGCTGGTGCTGCAGGCCGCCTCCGGGCGCCGCCCCCATGTCAGCGTGTTCGGCCGCGATTACGACACCCTGGACGGCACCTGCATCCGCGACTACATCCACGTCGCCGACCTCGCCGACGCGCACTGGTTGGCGCTCGACAAGCTGATGCAGGGCGCCGATTCCGCCGCCTACAACCTCGGCAACGGCAACGGCTTTTCGGTGCAAGAGGTCATCGACACCGCCGCCAGCGTCACCGGCCGCACCATTCCCGTGGTCGATGCACCGCGCCGCGACGGCGACCCAGCTCGACTAGTGGCTGACAGCAGGGCTGCCCGCCAGGCTTTGAACTGGCAACCCACGCGCTTCGACCTCAAAACCATTGTCGAAGACGCCTGGAAGTGGGAAGAGAAAACCGCCCTACAGCCAATCCACGCCTGACCCCATGCTCACCATCGCCAAAAACCTCTACGACTACCGCGAACTGATGGCCACGCTCGCGTGGAAGAACGTCACCCTGCGCTACAAGCAGGCTTACCTCGGCATCGCCTGGGCGATCCTCAAGCCGGTCATGCTGATGCTGATCTTCACCCTGGTGAAAAGCTTCGTCGGGATCGACAGCGGCGACATACCCTACCCCATCCTGGTCTTCGCCGCGCTCATGCCGTGGACCTTCTTTCAGGAATCCACTTCCGAGGGGGTAACCAGCGTCGTCGGCAACACCGCGCTGATCAAGAAAATCTACTTCCCACGCGAGATATTCCCCATCACCTCGGTCCTAACCAAGCTGGTGGAGTTGGGCATCAACTTCGTCATCCTGGCCGGGCTGATGGTCTGGTATCAGATGATGCCCACCATCTACATCCTGTGGGTGCCGCTCATCATCGCCTACACCATCCTGGCGGCGCTCACCATCGCCTTCGTCGGCGCCGCGATCAACGTCTACTACCGCGACGTCGGCGCCGCCCTGCCGGTAATGCTCTCCCTGCTGATGTATGCCTCCCCGGTTATCTACCCGTTGCAGCTGGTGAAAGACAAACTGCTCACCCAGCAAGCCGCGGGCGAATGGTCCGATACGCTCTACACCCTGTACACCCTCAACCCCCTGGCCGGCATCATCGACGCCTTCCAGAGCGTTGTCCTGCGCGGCACGCCGCCGGACCTCAACGCCATGATTCCCGGCGCCATAATGATCGTCATCCTGCTGCCGCTGAGTTACCTCTATTTCAAGCGCGCCGAAAGCTATTTCGCCGACGTCATCTGAGTCAGAAACCCATGCCTGCCATCGAAGTCAGCCACCTCACCAAGGAATACCGCCTCGGCGCCATCCAGGGCCTCAAGCAGACCCTGCTCAATACCGCCGCACGCCTGACCGGAAAAGAAGTTCAGGAGCGCCCCCTTTTCAAGGCCCTTGACGACGTCAGCTTCTCCATCGAGCAAGGCGAAGTGGTCGGCATTATCGGCCACAACGGCGCCGGCAAATCCACCCTGCTGAAGATGCTGGCCCGGATCAGCACCCCGACCAGCGGCTCGGTGAAGGTGAACGGTCGCATCGCACCGCTCATCGAGGTTGGCGCCGGCTTCGTCCCCGACTTCACCGGTCGCGAGAATGTCTACCTCAACGGCAGCATCCTCGGCATGTCGAAAAAGGAAATCGACAAGAAGTTCGACGAGATCGTCGACTTCGCCGAGATGGCAGAATTCATCGACACGCCGGTCAAGCGTTACAGTTCCGGGATGCAGGTCAAGCTCGCCTTCGCGGTTGCGACCAGCATCGAGTCGGAAATCCTGATAGTGGATGAAGTGCTGGCAGTGGGCGACCTGGCGTTTCAGCGGAAGTGCTTCGACCGCATGGAGGAGTTGATCCGCGATCAGAATCGAACAGTGCTGATCGTGAGCCACAACATACGCCAGATCGAGCGTCTGTGTCACCGCACTTTACTGTTGGATCATGGTCGAGTGATTGCGGACGGCACCCCATCGACTGTCTGCGACGAGTTCTACGCTTTGTCCAACGCGGCTATCGCCATGTCGCACGCGAAAACTCATGCCCGCCGCGGACGCTTAGAGGCCGTAAAGGGCTTTGAGTTGTTAGGAATCGACTTGCTCGACGATAACGACGTAAAGGTAGATGAAGTGGTCACCGGGAGTGACTTCGCGGTGGCCTTACGCGTGGACTGCGCGACTGAATTCCGTGGAGTGATACCAGGCTTTGGCGTTCATACCACCGATTTCTTCTACCTCACAACTCACAGCAGCGAGTCGAGCAGGAGTACGTTCAATTTGCCAGTCGGCGAGTCCACAATCACGTGTCGGATAAAACACTTACCCCTACTTCCCGGCCTCTATCAGCTCCGGGTCGGCATTTCCGACGGGGCTGGCGCAGCATTGTTATACGGAGAGAACCTTTGCCAGTTGCGCGTGTTGTCGCCAGAGAACTCCCCAACGCCCGCATCAATGCGCGATGGAATCTTTCTCCTAGACGCATCTTGGTCGAGACAGTCCAAGTCTGCCGCGGAGGAGATCCATGAGTCCGCAGATGTTTTACGATGACGGCCCAAGGAGACCGGTCGAGCCATATGAAAAAAGAGAAACTGAAATATGGTCTTGCGCCCTCGATACGACCCAGATGAACCTTAGCCCAGATAGGATACAAAATACATGCCAACGTTATTGAATGCACTGTTAAGTTCGATTCTCCGTTCCACCGGCTACGGCATTCTCAAACCTGGCGACCTGGACCGACTCCTTGCTGAGCGCGCTGCTAGCGCGCGAAGTCGCCAAGACTATGTTGTCTCGCACCATTGCCCCAAAGGAAGACCATCAACCGAACTTGTAAGAGTCCGAGCCCGCGAACTTCCGACTCGAACAGGAACAGCGCGTCGACTACTTGACGCATACAGCCTGGCTCACAAAGAGGAGAGCGTGGCGGGGGTCAGCCAGAAAAACAACGATCTGTGGACTGAACTGGTCAGAAATGAGTTGGGCGATCTGCTGGATATATTAGACAAGGATGACGAAGAGGCTCTTGCAGCCTATCTGATGCATTTCGGCGAGAAGCATACGTGGTTTGGCGGATTAACATTCTCAATGGATGACTATGGATTCTCCGAGAACAGGTTGGAATCGCGCGTTGCACTTGCGTATCTCGACAAGTTGGTTTGCTTGGCCGAGGCTCTGGGCGTATTGCCCGTCGAACTTCCCGAACATGGGCGTTGGGGCGAGAACATTTACTCCGATCCGGCATTGCTTGTCAGCGCTATCGAGAATCAACTGGGCATAGAGATCACGCCACCAAGCGGCGCGATCTTCGTTGCTGGAATTCAGGCAGGCAAAGGTGTCTATCATTATCGGCACATCAATGCCGCATACACCGCGCACCTAATTTCTTCTTTGATCCCCATCGGAGGGAGGGTGGCAGAGTACGGTGGAGGTTTGGGTGCCGTCGCCCTTTATGCAGGGAGACTCGGATACCGAGACTACACGCTGTTTGATCTTCCGATAACCAATCTCTTCGCAGGTCATTTTCTGATCAACTCGCTTGGCGCAGATTCCGTTTCGCTTTTCGGCGAGCAACAACGAAACGATTCAATCAAGATTCTTCCATATTGGAAGTGCGCCAGTATCCATTCCGGTCACTTTGACCTGTCGCTGAACCAAGACTCTTTTCCGGAAATTGATGTGGACTTGGTAAATTATTTCTTGCGTGAGATTCAACGCACAACTCGCGGCTTTTTATTATCAATCAACCATGAAGCGCAGTCGAGCATGACCGACACAAAGAGGCAACTTAACGTCTCGGCACTGCTGGCTCAGACGCCCGGTTATCGGCGAATCTCACGCTGCAGGTATTGGCTGCGTGAAGGCTACGTTCAGGAAGTCTACCAATTACTTGAGTAGTATTACTCGGTCGCAATCTTCGACGATGGGAGAAAAGTTGATTGTAGCAACGGCCAACTGGGGCCTAAATCTATCGCTGAATGCGGAGCGATATCGTCCCGCCAACAGCACCATGCAACAAGAGAATTGCATGGTAACCGAATGGAGCGAACCAAGCCCGTGAACCAAACCCAACAAGTCTGCCGCATCTGTGGGACCAAAGGGCCGCATCAAATCTATCGCGTACGCGAGATGATGTTCGGAACACGCGAGGAGTTCTCGTATTACCTCTGCGACCACTGTGGATGCTTACAGATCAGTGAAATCCCGTCCGATCTTTCCATCTACTACCCAAAAAACTATTACTCCCTCAATCAGTGCAAAACACCAAGGCACAGAAACCTCTCTCTCGCGCGCGCCTTCCTGGAGAAAGTCCGGTCTCGAACAGCTCTGTTTGACAAGGGATACAAACTCAACAAGCTGGCTAGCCAGCTTGTTGACATGCCGCCTGAAATTAATCCAGCAGGCCCTTTCATACGGGCAAGTGGAATTCGTTCCTGGAATGCCGCATTTCTAGATGTGGGGTGTGGTTCAAATTCGTGGTGGCTGAACAATCTGCAAGCATTAGGCTTCAAAAATCTTGTTGGCGTTGACCCACACATCGGACATGACATCGATGAACATGGAATCCGAATTCGCAGGGCGCAGATTCACGACATTGAGGGTCAGTTCGATCTCATCTCATTACACCATTCTCTTGAGCATATTCCAGATCAACTCAACACCCTGCGAGCAATCAAATCAATGCTCAAACCAAATGGGCACGCCCTTGTCCGCATACCTTTAGTGTCATCGTTGGTATGGGATATGTACGGTACTGATTGGGTTGAACTGGATGCACCAAGGCACCTATATCTCCATTCTCTGGAAAGCATCGAGCTACTCGGACGGAAAGTTGGTTTGAAGCTAGTCAAAACCACCTGGGACTCAAGTGCCTTTGAATTCTACGGTAGCGAGCAATATCGCCGCGGCGTTGCCTTAACGGCAGAAAATTCATATTGGAACGACCCATCTAAGTGTGACTTCACTTTCCGTGAAATGGCAGAGTTTTCTGCGCTTGCCTCGAAGGCAAATCTTGATGGACGTGGAGGGCGCGGTTGCTTCCTCTTTCGCACTGCTGATTGATAGTTAACCACGGCGAAAGAATCAGCCGCACATGAATAACTTACACACAATCAATGTCAGCCTTGATTTGCCCCATGTTGGCATAGTCATCCTCAACTGGAACGGCCGCGACGACACGCTGGCCTGCCTGGAATCCGTTGCCCGCATCGACTATCCGAACTTCAGGGTCATCGTTGCGGACAATGGCTCCAGCGACGGCTCGGTCGATTCGATCCGGCGCGCCTACCCTGGTGTGTTTCTGATCGAGAATCACGCCAACCTGGGGTTTGCCGCCGGCAACAACAGCGCCATTGCGCATGCCCTGGAATCCGGCGCCGAATTCATCTTTCTGCTTAACAACGATACGGTGGTCGATCCGGGGATCGTATCCGCCTTCGTGGACGCAGCGGAGCGCATGCCGAGCGGCGGCGTGTTCGGAGCGAAGATTTACTACTACGGCGACAAACAGAAGCTGTGGTACGCCGGCGGATACTGGGACACACGGACCTTGAGCTTCAACGAGCATGGCGCGGGGGAACTCGACCGCGGGCAATTCGACACCCTGACAGAAACAGAATGGGTGATCGGCTGCGCGATGTTTGTCCGGGCCGAGGTGTTCAGAAAAATCGGACTGCTGGAGCCGAGTTTCTTCCTGAACAACGAGGAAATCGATTTCTGCAGCCGGACCAAACGTGCCGGCTTCGCCTGCGTGTACGTTCCGGGGGCACGCCTGTGGCACAAGATTTCTGTTTCCTTCGGCGGCGAGGATTCGCCCCTGAAGGAATATTTCAGCGCCCGCAACCGGCTACTGTGGGCCCGCCGCAATACGGCATGGGGGCTGCGGCTTCGCATTTATCTCGATAGCACGGCATTGCTGATGCGACGGTTTGTGCGCCCCCTGCTCGGCCAAACCATGTCCACTCCCCATTCCCTGAAATCATGGTGGTGGTCCGTGCGGGCCGCTTTTCGTGACCCGCGCCATCGAGCTGCCCTGCTCGGCTTCCGCGATTTCTGGCTGGGGCGATTTGGCAATTGCCCCGAGGGCGTCCGAACGCTTGCTCGTGAATGGTCGGCAAAGCGCGCCCAACGCGCCGCCGCGGCATCGGTGCCGCAACAGAATTGATCATGCGGCCGAACTGAAAGCAGCATGCGCATCCTCTACGCCAGCGAACGCCCACCCTATCCGTTCTTCCTCGGAGGTGCGGCGCGTGCTGCGCACATGCTGCTGGTGCGCCTGGCCGCGATGCCGGATATGGCTTGCGAAGCTGTCGGCTCGCGCGATTATTCGGTCAGCCCCTGGCGCTTCCCCGATACAGCCGATCACGCCACGCTCGGCGTCCGTTCAATCGACCCGGCTCACGATGAACTCGATTGCGGCTATTCCGTCCGCCTGCTGCCCGACTTCTACCCCACCCTCGCTGCCGAGATCGAACGTACGCGCCCCGATCTCGTCTGGTCGCAACTGGAAGGCGCGCTGTCGGTGCTGCAAACCGCGCATCGGCTCGGCGTGATTGGCCTGTGTTATGTGCATGACGCGGAATTCGACCCGGTGGAGATGCGCGCGATCGCGGCGCTCGACTGCCACCTGATCTCAAGCAGCGGCTTTCTGGCCGACAAGGTGTATCGCGCCACCGGGTGCCGCGCCGAAGTCGTCTATCCGCCCGCCGAATTGTATTTCGACACGCCGGGCAATCCCGATGGCGTGGTGACGATGATCAACCCGCATCCGGTCAAGGGACTCGATACCTTTGTCGAGATCGCACGGCGGCTGCCTGCGGTCAATTTTCTGTTACAGGAATCGTGGAAACTCGATGACGTGGCGCTGGCCGTGCTGCGCCAGCGACTGGCGGAGCTGCCGAACGTGCGCTTCGCGCATCGGGTGTCGGACATGCGCAGCGTGTATCGTCAGACAAGCTTGCTGATTGCGCCCTCGCGCTGGGAGGAAGGATTCGGCATGGTCGCGCTGGAGGCGCAGTCGTGCGGAATCCCGGTGATCGCCAGCCGCCGTGGCGGATTGCCCGAGGCAGTCGGTGGCGGTGGCTTGCTGATCGACGATTACCTGAACGTGGACGCCTGGGTGGCGGCAATCGAATCGGTGTTAAGTGAACCGGAGCGCTACCGGACATTCGCCGAGCGAGCGCATCGCCATGCTTCGTCCGATACCTTTTCGCCAGATGTGCTGGCACGGCGTTTGTATGCCATTGTCCAGAGCCAGCCCACGCGGCCGGGATGGCTGGCGCGTAACGCGTTTGCCTTGCGCCGGCATGCTCGCAACTTGCCGCTAGTCGGCCAGTTAGCCCGTCGCCTGGAAGGCTGACTGAAACTCGTCATTGCTGTAGAGGAGTCCTCGATGAACCTGCCTGCTCGCCTGTTGTTCGTTTGTGTCGCTGCCACGGTGGCAGGCTGCTCGCCGTCAGAAAAATCACTCACCGTGTTCGAGGACGTCACCGCGCAGTCAGGGCTTGGTGCCTACGAAGGCATGACCCACGGCGCGGCATGGGGCGACTACGACGGCGATGGTCTGCCCGATCTGTATGTCACCAACCACCTCAAGCAGGCGATGCTGTTCCGCAACGTGGGCGGCGGCCGCTTTGCCGACGTGACGACCGAAGTAATCAACCCGAACAATCTCGGCGGCGACAAGCACGGAGCGGCCTGGGCGGATTTCAACAACGACGGCAAGCTGGACCTAGTGCAACTGACCGGCGCGATCATGGGCATGGGCGAGGAACCGAAGCGCCTGTTCGTCAACGAAGGCGGCAAGTTGGTTGAGCGCGCGGTCGAGCTCGGTGTCGACAACCCCCCGGGGCGCACCCGCATGCCCTTGTGGCTGGACATCGACCAGGATGGCAAGCTGGATCTCTTCCAGGGTGCGGAAGCACGTTTCGATGATCTGACGCCGCCCTTCCTGTTTACCCAGCAGTCTGCAAGCGCCCAAGCTGCGCAGCATGTCGCACGTTTCGTCGACAGCACGACCTGGCTCCAGCCCGCTTCGCGCTCGGCGCCATTCTGCGTAATCACCGAACTCACCGGGGATCGCCACCCCGAAGTCGTGTGCCGGCTGATGGGCAAGGGCCGCCCGGTGCAGGTGTTCGACACCTCCACCTCGCCTGCGCGCACGCTCGACCTGCTGCCTAACTCCGCGTTTGAGGATGTCGTCGCCGGCGATTTCGACAACGATGGCCGGATCGACCTCTTCATGGCGCGCAAGAATCCCGGTGGACGGGTCGCGCTGGCGCGCGGCGGCGAAAACGTACTGACCGCCCAGATCGAACTGACGCCGAAGAATATCGCGGAGCCGACCGCGTTCCGCTTCAGTAGCCGCGGGACGCTCAGCCTTACCGTGGACGGGCAGCACGCCGGGGAACTGGAACTCACCGACGTGAGGCTCGGCCAGGCGGGCTCGAGCCCTGCCGGTCTGGAATTCGCGCTGGCCACGGACGCCGCGCGTGGCCTGCCCCCGC
>JBGSTQ010000354.1:0-1756 GCA_041736375.1 Thiobacillaceae bacterium | reverse complement strand
TTACCAAGTTCCTTAACGTGAAGTCAAGGCGGAACGAGGAACGAGGATAGCAGCGGGTGAGTAGGAAAGAAACCGACCATTTTGTGAACGACAAGATGAACAACACTAGAGGGTAAAGGCATCAGGCATGGGTGGCCTGGTGCCCATGATGCATGTCGCACAGACTCGGTTGGTGCCTGCTATCTAAAGTGACCCCCATTGTCAAGACCACGAAATGGGAAAAGTAAGGTGGATTAGGACGTTCCAAGTTCCGGTTCCTTAACAGCGAAATGCACCGTCGCCGGCACCGCGTAGTCCAGGCTCTGATGGTACCGCTCGTGATTGTAGAAGCGGAAGTACGCCTCCAAGCCATCGGTCAACGCGGATACCGTCGGGTAGTCACGGATATAGATGTCTTCGTATTTGACCGTGCGCCACAGACGTTCGACGAAGATGTTATCGAAGGCCCGGCCCCGGCCATCCATGCTGATGCGGATGTCTGCGGCCTTCAGAGCGCCGGTGAAGGCGTGGGCCGTGAACTGGGCACCCTGATCGGTGTTGAAGATCTCCGGCTTTCCGTGCTCCAGCGCCTGCTCCAGGGCGTCCAAACAGAAGGCGCCGTCCAGCGTGTTGGAGAGTTGCCAGGCCAGCACGAAGCGGCTGTACCAGTCGATCACGGCAACCAGGTAGACAAAGCCCCGCGGCAGCGGCACATAGGTGATGTCCGACGACCAGACCTGATTGGGCCGGGTGATCTCCAAGCCGCGCAGCAGATACGGGTATTTCGGGTGCTCGGGAGCCGCTACAGAGGTCCCTAGCGGCGGGTAGATGGCGTGCAGGCCCATTTTACGCATCAGCCGCGCCACCCGCTTCGGGTTGACCTCCTGGCCTTCCTGTTTGCGCAGGTACACGGTCATCCGGCGATAGCCGTAGAACGGCGTGCGTGTGAACTGGGCGTCGATCAGGCGCATCAGCGCCAGGTTCTGCTCAGACTCGCCCGCCGGTTCCCAGTAGAACGTGGCACGGTTCAGGCCCACGAGTTCGCACTGGCGGCGGATACTGAGATCGGGATGGTGTAAGTCGATCATCGTGCGTTTGGCCTCAACTGAAACGGACAGCTTTTTTTTCCAGCCACTCAAGTTCCATCTTGAGTCGCCCGATTTGTTCATACAGTCCCGCTTCCTTGGTCGCCTGCTCAAGCTCTCGGCGAGCCGTATGACTGCCGAAGACCGTCGCTCCTTCCTCCAAGAGCTGTTTCTTCCAGCCGCTGACGAGGTTGGGGTGCAGATTGTGCTCGCTGGCGATCTCGTTGATCGTCTTGAGTCCTTTGGCCGCTTCCAGGGCCACTTTGAACTTGAACTGGTCGCTATGCTGCCGTCGTTTTCGAGTCATTCTGAGTCCTCCACAAGCTGGTGAGTGATAGTCTAATCCACTTAAGCTCGTGGTCTAGTTTTTGGGGGTCATTATATCCTGCTCCTGGAAGACGCGGCCTGGTTGCATGTGACCTACAGCAGCGGGACGGATCCTGCGTTTTTTGACCGGATTCCCGTCGCCGAGTCTCTCGCCGGAATCGCCGTGCGCCGGGATGAACCCTTCTTGACCAACGCGCCCGCCAACGAATCCTATGAGTATCTGCAGGGGAAGCGCCCGACGGCGTTTCTGGCTGTGCCGTTGCACGCGAATGGCGATATCATCGGCGTGCTCGAAGTGGTGGACAAACCCGGAGGCTTTGTGCAGGATGACATCCGGATCATTGGTCTCTTCGCCAATCAGGCCG
>JBGSTQ010000349.1:0-1917 GCA_041736375.1 Thiobacillaceae bacterium | reverse complement strand
ACGCCTCCGCGTAGCGCCGGGACTGGGGCGGCTGCGGCAGGGACGGGCGCCGCTCCCCAGCCTTCGGCACCCGCCGGCCGGGTAGGCTGGCGAGGCATAAATATTCAGCTCGACTGTGCCGTCATAGTAGGAGGCATTCCGCCCAACGAGCCCGCTGCCTGCCGCCACCCATGCTGCCCGAGTGTTTCCGCCGTTTCATCCCCGAACCGCACGTCCTGCGCGGGCATCGCTCGCTGCGCTGGATGGGACCGGCGCTGCATCACCCGCGCCTGTGGCACGCCAACCGCCGGGGCATCGCCATGGGCGTGGCCGTCGGTGTCTTCTTCGGTTTGCTGATCCCGGTCGCGCAGATGCTTTGCGCCGCGCTGGTGGCGTTGCTGCTGCGCGCCAACATCCCGGCCGCGGTGGGCTGCACCCTGATCACCAATCCCGTGACCTTCGCGCCTGTCTATTTCGTAGCCTATCACCTCGGCGGATGGATGCTAAACAACACCGGTGTGCCGCTCGTCGATGACGGCATCGGTGGCGCCGCGGCCGAATCCCCGACCGGGCTGGCGTTCTGGATGGATCGCCTCGCCACGGTGGGGGCGCCGCTGGCGCTGGGATTGCTGACGCTGGCGGTCAGCCTGTCGGTGCTGACGTATTTTGCCGTGCATTGGACCTGGCGCCTGCGCATTACCCGCGCCTGGCAGCGTCGCCGCGCTCGGCGGAACCCTCGGTGATGATTGCGGTCTTGTTAAGCGTGTAAGCTTCGGCTTGTCTCGCGTCTCGAGAAATGGAAAGTAGATGAAACGGATTGCGTTATTTCTGATTACCAACCTGGCGATCGTGTTCGTGCTCAGCATCGTCCTGCGCCTGCTCGGCGTCGACCGCATTCTGGACGAGCAGGGCGGCGCCCTGAACTACAACTCGCTGCTGGTGATGTCCGCCGTGATCGGATTCGGCGGCGCGCTGATGTCGCTGGCGATGTCGAAGTGGACGGCCAAGCGCATGACCGGCGCACGGGTGATCGAGCAGCCTGCCAATGCGATGGAATCCTGGCTGGTCAACACCGTGCGTCATCAGGCACAGCAGGCCGGCATCGGCATGCCCGAGGTGGCGATCTACGACGCGCCCGACGTCAACGCCTTCGCCACCGGCATGAGCCGCAACAATGCCCTGGTGGCGGTGAGCAGCGGACTGCTGGGTGCGATGACGCGCGAGGAGGCCGAAGCGGTGCTGGCGCACGAAGTCAGCCACGTCGCCAACGGCGACATGGTGACGCTGGCGCTGATCCAGGGCGTGGTCAACACCTTCGTGATCTTCCTCTCGCGCATCGTCGGCCACGTTGTCGACCGTGTCGTGTTCAAGACCGAGCGCGGCCACGGCCCGGCCTTCTTTATCACCAGCCTGGTCGCGCAACTGGTGCTGGGCATCCTCGCCAGCATGATCGTGATGTGGTTTTCGCGTCAGCGTGAATTCCGCGCCGACGCCGGCGCCGCGCGACTGTCCGGGCGCGAGAACATGATTTCGGCGCTGCAGCGTCTCGGCAAGATGCATCCCGAGCCGCTGCCGGACAAGATGGCCGCCTTCGGTATCGCCGGGGGGGAACTGGCTCAAGGGCTGAAGAAACTCTTCACCACCCACCCGCCGCTGGAAGAGCGCATCGCCGCGCTGCGCGAAGGCCGCTAGTCACTGCCGTCAAAGCAAAAGCCGCTCTCGGAGGGCCGACAGCGACTTTTGTGCGTCCTGGACATGGACTTCGCCCTTCTGTGCGATCAGTTCGGCGAGGTTCTGGTAGAGCCTGACCACGCGCCGGTCGACGGTCGGGGCCCGGATTTGCAGATCCCCGGCGTCATGCCCGCCCTGCAGTGGCATCCCCCGGTTCGGCGGGCGGCATCATGACCTGCGCCCACAGCGCGCGCACCGCCTCGGGGT
>JBGSTQ010000346.1:0-3239 GCA_041736375.1 Thiobacillaceae bacterium | reverse complement strand
CCTCGCCTTCACGCCGCAGCTTGCCGACCGCGGATTGATCCGCGCCCAGCGCCGCGAGGCGCTTCAGCAGCGCGGGCGTCGCCTTGCCGTCGGCGTCGAGGCCGACACTCACCGGCATCAGCTTGGTCGACAGAGGCTTGTCGGCGGCGCGCGCCAGTACGTTTTCGACATGCGCACCGAGGCGACGAGGCGAAGCGAAATCGACGACAGAGGCCTGAACATCGGCCAGGCCCTGCGCCACCAGGCTCTCAGCCAGCGTGGCGGCAAAAGCCTCGCCCAGCTTTTTCAGCGCCTTGGGCGGCAGTTCTTCGACAAACAATTCAACCAATAGATTGCGTGCGCTCATGCTGCCGCCTTCTTGGCCATTTCTGCCGCCACTTCATCCGCCCATTCCCTGGGCGCCATCGGAAAACCCAGGCGCGCGCGGCTGTCGAGATAGCTCTTCGCCACCGCCCGCGCAAGGTTGCGAATGCGCCCGATGTAAGCCGCACGCTCGGTCACCGAGATCGCGCCCCGCGCATCCAGCAGGTTGAAGGTGTGCGCGGCTTTCAGCACCTGCTCGTAGGCCGGCAGTGCGAGCTGGGCGACCATCAGTTCCTGCGCCTTCTTCTCGTGCGCGCCGAAAGCGGTGAGCAGAAAATCGACGTCACTGTGCTCGAAGTTGTAGGTCGATTGCTCGACCTCGTTCTGGTGGTAGACGTCGCGGTAGGTCAAGCCTTCCGTCCAGGTCAGGTCATACACGCTTTCCACGCCCTGCAAATACATCGCCAGGCGCTCCAGGCCGTAGGTGATCTCGCCGGTGATCGGCTTGCAGTCGATACCGCCGACCTGCTGGAAGTAGGTGAACTGGGTCACTTCCATGCCGTTCAGCCAGACCTCCCAGCCCAGCCCCCAGGCGCCGAGCGTGGGATTTTCCCAGTCGTCCTCGACGAAGCGCACGTCGTTCTTCTGCAGGTCGAATCCCAGCGCTTCGAGCGACCCGAGATACAGCTCCAGAATATCGGCCGGTGCAGGCTTCAGCACCACCTGGAACTGGTAGTAATGCTGCAGCCGGTTGGGGTTGTCGCCGTAGCGGCCGTCCTTGGGGCGACGGCTCGGCTGCACGTAGGCGGCCTTCCAGGGCTCGGGGCCAAGCGCGCGCAGGAAGGTCGCGGTGTGCGACGTGCCGGCGCCGACTTCCATATCGTAGGGTTGCAAGAGCGCACAGCCGCGCTCGCCCCAGTAGCGTTGCAGGGTGAGGATGATGTCCTGAAAGGTGGGTTTCACGGCGGATTTGCGGCTTTTCGGGAAAGGCGCATTTTAACGTGGTTGGGAGGGGTTTCGGGCTTGGTTGTAGTTGGGGACTGAGCTGGGCTGCTGACCGTTGGCCGGGGGTAGCCCTAAAGGATTCCGATCCACTACGCGCTAAAGCGCGTGTGGAGTCGTATACCCGGCCAACGGTCAGTGGCCCTGCGAAGGTTCAACCTTCCAAGGTGCTTCGCGCCAAAAAAACGGACTGGATTGCTTCGCGGAGTTTATGCCCTCCGGGTGCTCGCAACGACGGTGCATGAATAGTTCAGCGGTTTCTAAGCGCTCGCCGCTTCCAGCGCCTCAATCTCCCCCGACAATTCCAGCCATTCCCCCTCTTCAATCGCCAGTTCGTCAATGACGTGCTGAAGCTGCTTGCCCGTTTCGGTAATTTCCTCGACAGAAAGCGTTCCACCCAAACGTGCTTCGAACGCCACTTTTTCCCCTTGCAGCGCGGCCATGCTCTTGTCGAGCTTCTCCAGTTTCTGCTTCAACGACTTGATCTTGCCCGAGGACACCGGCTTCTTCGCCGCCACCGGCTCAGGTTCCGCCTCCGGCGCGCTAGCCGCCTTGCCGGCTTCCTTCAGACTTTCGCGCACGCGCTTGCCCTCCTCCAGCAGATAGCGCTGATAGTCGTCCAGGTCGCCGTCGAACGGCTCGACGCCGCCGCGCGTGACCAGCCAGAATTCGTCGCACACGGAGCGCAGCAGAGCGCGATCGTGGCTGACCAGCATGAGGGTGCCTTCGAACTCATTGAGCGCCATCGCCAGCGCCTCGCGCGTGGCGAGATCGAGATGGTTGGTCGGTTCGTCCAGCAACAGCAGGTTGGGACGCTGCCACACGATCATGCACAGCACCAGCCGGGCCTTTTCGCCGCCGCTCATGGTGCCGACGGCCTGCTTGACCATGTCGCCGCTGAAGTTGAAGGTGCCGAGGAAGTTGCGCAGGTCCTGCTCGCGGCTGCTGAACTGACCGGCACCGCCATTGGCGATGGTGTCGCGGGCCAGACGGATCATGTGTTCCAGCGGGGTATCCAGGGGGCGCAGCACATCGAGTTCCTGCTGCGCGAAGTAGCCGATGTTGAGGCCTTTGCCCTCGATCACCTTGCCTTCGACCACCGGCAGGGTGCGCGCGATGGTCTTCACCAGCGTCGACTTGCCCTGGCCGTTGGCACCGAGGATGCCGATGCGCTGCCCGGCAAACACCGATTTGCTGACGTGCTGCACGATCACGGTTGAAGGCGTCCCAGCGGGCGCATCGGCAGAGGGCGGATAGCCGAAGCTGGCGTCGTCGATGGTCAGCATCGGGTTGGGCAGGTTGAGCGGCTCCTTGAACTCGAAGGTGAAATCCGCGCTCGCCAGCATCGGCGCCAGACGTTCCATGCGGTCCAGCGCCTTGACGCGGCTTTGCGCCTGCTTAGCCTTGCTGGCCTTGGCCTTGAAGCGGTTGATGAAGGCCTGCAGGTGGGCGATCTTGTCCTGCTGGCGGGCGAAAGCCGCCTGCTGCAGCGCCATCTGCTCGGCGCGCATGTCCTCGAAGGTGCTGTAGTTGCCGCCGTAGCGGGTGAGCTGGCCGTTTTCGATGTGCAGGGTGACGTTGGTCACGGCGTCGAGAAACTCGCGGTCGTGGCTGATTACCAGCATGGTGCCGGGGTATTTTTTCAGCCAGGCTTCCAGCCACACCAGCGCATCCAGATCGAGGTGGTTGGTGGGTTCGTCGAGCAGCAGCAGGTCGGACGGACACATCAGCGCGCGGGCCAGTTGCAGGCGCATGCGCCAGCCGCCGGAGAAGCTGTTGACCGGCTGGCCGAGTTCGCGCACCTGAAATCCCAGGCCGAGGATCAGGGCCTGGGCGCGCGACTGCGCGTCGTGTGCGCCGGCGTCGTGCAGCGCCATATAGGCGTGTGCCATGCGTTCGCCGTCGTCGCTTTCTTCGGCAGCGGTGACTTCAGC
>JBGSTQ010000341.1:0-27406 GCA_041736375.1 Thiobacillaceae bacterium | reverse complement strand
GCCCATTGCGCCCCGGCGTCCTGCACCGACACGTCGCCCTCGGCAAAGCCGGGCAGCGCGCTCACCGCCACCGCCTTGTCCAGGGTGACCGCCACCGGACCGCTCTGGCGAGCCTCCATTCCGGCATCGGCCAACCGTGCGAGATAGGCTGCCACATCGCCGTGGCGCGCGTTCACCCGCAGGGTGAAAGGCGGATGCATCAGTCCGGCCTGCAGCACGTCCTGCCACTGTCCGGGATAGTCGGCCTTGAGCTTGTCGATCCACCACAGCGGGTGCGACCAGCGACCAAGCGGCGACGCGTCAGCCAGACTGTCGAGCTCGACGCGACGGCGCTGGAAGTTTCGCAGCACCGCGTTCGCCAGCCCACGCCGCCAGCCATGGCCGGCGGCGGTGACGGCATTGTGCACCACGGCATGGGCGGGTGCCCGGGTGAATGCCAGCTGGTAGAGGGCGACGCGCAGCAGCCAGCCGAGTTGCGGGTCGGTCAGCGGACGTTCGAGCAGGGCCTCGAGCCAGACATCGAGCCGACCCAGATGGCGCAGGCTGCCGTAGAGAATGTCCTGCAAGGCACCACGCTCGCCCGCCGTTTCAAGTTGCTGCAGGCGCGACGGCAGGACCTGGTGCAGGGCCGCACCGGCGAGGACCTCCTGCAGCCCGCTCGCCGCCAGTTTCTGAATAGTTCGCATCCTGTTGGAACCCGGCATGACGCGGGTGTTAGCGCTTGGCAACGGCGGATGATAGCAGCGCGAAACTTTCAAAGCATTTTGAATATCACTAGACTCAAAGGCCAATCAGGAGAACTGCCATGATCAAGGCCCCAACCACTGCATGGGTCGGGTTTGTTTCCATTGCGCTGGCGCTGGCTTCTGTGCCGCTGCATGCGGATGGCCCGTCCCCAACCCCGACCACCCCGGCTCCCGTGCTGGAACCCCTGCCCGAAGCGCCGCCGCTGACCGAGGCCGCACGCAAACTGCTCGACACCGTCAACCAGCGCATCACCAACATCGACACGGCAGGATTGCAGGCGCAGCTGAAAGCCCGGCCTGACACCCTGGTCATCGATGTCCGCACCCCGGCCGAGCTGACCCTGCTGGGCGGCCGCATCGACGCACCGCGCTTTCTCAACATTGCGCGCGGCTGGCTGGAGTTTCAGCTGGAAGGCTACGTCACCGACAAGAGCACGCCGATCGTGGTGTACTGCGGCGTCAGCCAGCGCAGTCCCCTGGCCGCCGACACCCTGCGGCAGATGGGCTACACCGATGTCAAGAACTACGCTGACGGCTTCTTCAGATGGAAACAGGCCGGGCTGCCGATCCAGTCCAACGACAAGGCCCCCCATTCCTTTCTCTACGACCTGCCGCAGGAGGTGCTTCCCGGCGTCTGGTCGGCAATCGGCGCCACCGCCCCGGGCACCTACGACAACTCCGGCCACAACAACAACCTGTCGTTCATCATCACCGACGACGGCGTTCTGGTGGTCAATGCCGGCGACAACTATCTGCTGGCGCAAAGCCTGCACGAGGAAATCCGCAAGCGCACCAGCCAGCCGGTGAAATACGTGGTGCTGGAAAACAGCCAGGGGCATGCCATGCTCGGCTCCAAATACTGGAAGGAGCAGGGCGCCACCATCATCGCCCACCGTGACACCGCCGCGTACATGGAGAAGACCGGTTACGACGTGCTGGAAACCATGCGCAGCCGCGCGCGTGACAAGGCGTTCAAGACCGAGTTCGTCATGCCGGACAGAACCTACGAAGACAAACTCGACCTGAAAATGGGCTCGTGGAACCTGCAGATCCTGCACCTCGGCTCCTCGCACAGCCACGGCGACACCATGGTCTGGCTGCCGGAAAAGAAGCTGGTGATCGCCGGTGACACCGCATTCCATGTGCGCATGCTGCCGATCTTCGAGGATACCGACACCGCCAAATGGATCGAGACCTGGGACAGGTTCGAAGCGCTCGGCGCGGAAATCATCATTCCCGGTCACGGCG
The DNA here is from genome assembly GCA_041736375.1 of Thiobacillaceae bacterium. Classification (GTDB taxonomy): domain Bacteria; phylum Pseudomonadota; class Gammaproteobacteria; order Burkholderiales; family Thiobacillaceae; genus Thiobacillus. The sequence goes on along the minus strand of JBGSTQ010000341.1, from coordinate 25,412 downwards.
GCCCAACCGACATGGCGACGGTACGCAAGTGGACCCGCGACTACCTGGTGCATCTGCGCGACAAAGTGGCCGAATTGATCGACAGCGGCGGCACGCTCGACGATGTCTACCGCATCGACCAGTCGGCCTACATGCATCTGCATACCGCCGACGAACTCGCGCGCAGCAATGCCGGGAGGGTGTATCGCGCGATGGAGTTTGAGTAGGTTTTGCCAGCTTGCACACAACAAGCCCCGGCAAAACGCCAAAACCACCCGCCGTCATGGTTGTTCGGGCGGGCAAGGACTCAGGGCGGGTTCAATCCAGCCCGGTCGGGCCTTGCGCTCAACCGAATACCTTTCCCGGCAGCGAGGCATGGCCTGCGACAAAGGTGCCCGCGGCCATGCGCTTGCCGCCCGCCATCTGCAGTTCGCTGACGCGCAGAACACCCTCGCCACAGGCAACGACAATGCCGCGCTCGTCAGCCGCCAGCACCCCCCCCGGCGTGGCATTCGACACGCCGGACGCTTGCGCTGACGCCCGCCATATTTTCACGATTTGTCCATCGAGCAGGGTGTGTGCGCCGGGCGCCGGATTGTAACCACGCACCGCACGCGCCAGTTCCGGGGCGGGGCGAATCCAGTCGAGCCGCGCCTCTTCCTTCGTCAGCTTGGCCGCGTAGGTGGCAAGCGCGGCGTCCTGGACTTGCGGCGTCAATTGGTCGAGCCGTTCTATCGCTTCCACGATGCTGGTCGCACCGACGCGTGCCAGAGTGTCGTGCAGGCGGCCCGCGGTATCCTCGGGGCCGACCGGCACCACAGTCTTGAGCAGCATCGCTCCGGTATCGAGTCCGGCGTCCATCTGCATGATGGTGATGCCGGTTTCGTTATCGCCCGCCAGAATCGCGCGCTGGATCGGCGCCGCGCCACGCCAGCGCGGCAGCAGCGAGGCATGGATGTTGAGGCAGCCGCGGCGCGGGATATCGAGTACTGCTTGCGGCAGGATCAGGCCATAGGCCGCGACCACCATGATGTCGGCATCGACCGCACGCAAGGCAGCCTGGGCTTCGGGGGTTTTCAGGCTGACGGGCTGGTAGACCGTCAAGCCGCGCGCCAGCGCCGCCTGCTTCACCGCGCTGAGAGTCAGCTTCATGCCGCGTCCGGCGGGGCGATCAGGCTGGGTCAGCACCAGGACGATGTCGTGTCCGGCGGCCGCCAACGCATCCAGGGTGGCCGCCGCGAAAGCCGGTGTGCCGGCAAAGATCAGACGCATCAACTACAGCGAGGCAGCACGCACCGGCGGCGCGTCGGGACGATGTTCGCGCGCCTGCTTGAGCAGCTTTTGCTTGATCCGGTTGCGTTTCAGCATCGACAGGTAGTCGACGAAGACCTTGCCCATCAAGTGATCCATTTCATGCTGGATGCAGATCGCCAGCAGGCCGTCTGTCTGCAGTTCGAAAGGATTGCCGTCGCGGTCGAGCGCGCGAACGGTGACCCGTTCGGCGCGCGTGACCTTGTCGAAAACACCCGGGACCGACAGGCAGCCTTCCTCGCCTTCGACGCGACCCGACTGCGAAACGATTTCGGGATTGATGAACACCCGCAGGTCGTCGCGCGTTTCGGTAATATCGATGACGATGACACGCTCGTGGACATTCACCTGGGTGGCGGCAAGACCGATACCCGGCGCGGCATACATGGTCTCGGCCATGTCGTCGACCAGCTGCCTGATGCGCGCATCGACGGCCTGCACCGGCTTGGCGACGGTGTGCAAACGGGCGTCCGGATAATGCAAAATGTCGAGTCTAGCCATAAAAAATCTTGAAGAATTAAGGGGCTGGGCGCACACTTTAATAAAAAGTCTGCAACAGTTCTCTCAATGGGACTAAATAAATGTCCGCTGATGGCCGTTAGCAGAACGCACAGTATATTTTCAACGCAAAATTAGACAAGGTCTAAATGGAGGGTTTCCCCGTGCGTCATCTCGTCGTTTCCCTGGTCATGTTACTGGCCACGCCCGCGCTTGCCGACACCTTGCAGTTGCAGGAAAACGCGCCGGATAAATATGTCGTGGTCAAGGGCGATACCCTTTGGGACATCTCCGCGCGCTTTCTCAAGAGTCCCTGGCGCTGGCCCGAAATCTGGAACATGAACCGGGAGGAGGTCAAGAATCCGCACTGGATTTATCCGGGCGATCTGATCGTTCTCGACCGCAGCGGCAAGGAACCCCGTCTGACCCTGGTCAAGGGCGCAAAGAACGGCCTCACGACCGTCAAGCTGTCGCCCGGCACGCGCGCCACGGAAATCGGCGGCGATGCCATCCCCACCATCCCGATCCGGGTCATCCATCCGTTTCTCAGCCAGCCGCGCGTCGTGCCGGCCGGTGCGTTCGACTCCGGACCCTTTATCCTCGGCAGCAATGCCGAGCGGGTAACGCTTGCTGCCGGGGATGACGCCTTTGCCACGGGCGGCAAAGCCGGCGTGACGCGCTGGAACGTGCTGCGGCCCGGCAAGGAATTGAGAGACCCGGAAACCGGCGAGATCCTGGGACAGGAAGTCGAATACCTCGGCGATGCGCGCACCGTGGTCGAGGGTGCACCACAAAAGATACACATCACCCATTCGGCACAGGAAATCATGCCGGGAGACAAGCTGGTCGAGGCCGACGACAGCGCGACCTTCGAATACATGCCGCGCGCGCCCGAGAAGTCCATCAATGGCCGCATCATCTCGGCATACGGCGGCCTCAGTGACAGCGGACGCTACCAGACGGTGGTCGTCAACCGCGGTTCCCGCGACGGCCTTGAGCCCGGCCATGTCCTGGCGATTTACCGCGAAGGCCAGGCGGTCAATCTTTCCAGGGACGAACAAAAGGTCATGGCTTGGGTGGCGAGCCGGACCAGCCCGCTGCCCGAGGGCGGTGCCTGGCTGTACAGCGATGTTCGCTGCCTGAAGGGAGACTCCAAGGTGACCTACGACCAGAGCGTCAGCGTGCAGAACGCCTTCCGCAGCACCTGTCTCGGCAACAGGAACGAAAATGCCATCAAGCTCCCGGATGCCCACAGCGGCCTGGTGATGGTGTACCGGGTCTACGATCGCGTGTCCTACGCGCTGATCATGCAGTCCAACGGCCCGGTCTATCTGCTCGACACGGTTCGCACCCCCTGAGCCCGCACCAGGATTGGGTGCCTTGGCTTAGCCTGGGGCTTGTCCCCGGGATCGGGAGCGCCACCCTCATCCGTCTGCTGACGGCCTTCGGTTCACCGGAGGCCGTTTTAGCTTCCGGGCGCCACGCGCTTCAGGCGCACCTGACGTCGAAACAACGCGATGCGCTGCTGGCCGGGCCCGATGCCGGCTTGCTGGCGCTGACGCTCGAATGGCTCGACCAGCCCGGAAACAGCCTGCTGACGCTGGCGGATGCCGACTACCCCAGACTTCTGCTGGAAATCGCCGATCCCCCCGCCCTGCTGTATTGCAAGGGGCGGCGTGATCTTCTGGACCGCGCCTGCCTCGGCATGGTCGGCAGTCGCAACGCCACGCCGCAGGGCTTGCGCGATGCCGAGGCCTTCGCCCACGCACTGTCGGATGCCGGTCTCACCATTGTCAGCGGCCTGGCGCTCGGCATCGACGCCGCCGCCCATCGCGGCGGGCTGGCTGGCGTCGGTTCGAGCGTCGCGGTCATCGGCACCGGGATCGATCGCATCTATCCCGCGCGCAACAAGGCATTGGCGCATCAACTGGCAGAGGGCGGCCTGATCGTTTCCGAGTTTCCGCTCCGCACCGAGCCTCTGCCGGGGCACTTTCCCAGCCGCAACCGCCTCATCAGCGGGCTTGCCCGCGGCGTGCTGGTGGTGGAAGCCGCAACCGACAGTGGCTCGCTCATCACCGCGCGGGTCGCCACTGAACAGGGGCGCGAGGTTTTCGCCATTCCCGGTTCGATTCACTCGCCCCTGTCGCGCGGTTGCCACGCGCTGATCAAGCAAGGTGCCAAGCTGGTCGAGTCGGCCGCCGACATCCTCGACGAGCTCGCCTGGCAGCAGCGCATCGCCCCCGTCCGCATGCCCGCCGCCCCGCCGGACCCGGTGCTGGATGTCATGGATGGCGCACCGGTAACCCTCGATACCCTGGTGCAAAGAAGCGGGTTGACGCTGGATGCGCTTTCGGCGAAGCTGTTGACGCTAGAGCTGGAAGGACGGGTTGCCCCCCTGCCAGGCGGGCGTTATCAAAAAATTCTCTGACATCTATGCTAGACATCCTGGTTTATCTCTACGAAAGCTTCCGCATGGCCGAGCTGGCTCCCGACCGCGACGCGCTGGAAAAACGCCTGTTTGCCGCCGGATTCGAGGAAGCCGACATCAATCGTGCCCTCGACTGGTTCGCCAATCTGTCCGGCAGCGCCCCCCACGAGCGCCTGGCGCAGGCACACACGCGTCTGTTTGCCCCCGAGGAAATCGAACGTCTCGATGAAGCCTGCCGTGCCGAACTGGCGTGGCTGTCAAAGGCAGAAATCCTTGATCCCGAGTCGCGCGAGTGGGTCATTTCCGGCCTGATGAGCCTGGGCGGAGAGGAAATCGAAGCCGATCACGTACGCTGGATGACGCTGATCGTGCTCTGGAGCCGCGGTCTGATCGAGCACTTCACCCATCTGGAAGACATGCTGCTCAATCACGAACCAGGGCGCCTGCACTAACCAATAATGTCCAAACTAGTCATCGTCGAATCCCCCTCCAAGTCCAAGACACTGAAGAAATATCTCGGGGCGGATTACGAGATCCTCGCCAGCTACGGCCATGTGCGCGACCTCGAGCCGAAGACCGGCGCGGTGGATACGGCCAATCATTTCGCCATGAAGTACCAGGTGATCGAGCGCAACGCCAAACACGTCGAGGCCATCGTCAAAGCCGCCAAAAAGGCTGATGAAGTGCTGCTGGCCACCGACCCGGACCGCGAAGGCGAAGCGATTTCCTGGCACATCAGCGAAATCCTCAAGGAACGCAAGGTCAAGACGCCGATGAAACGGGTGGCCTTTTACGAGATCACCGAATCCGCGGTTCAGGATGCGGTGCGCAATCCGCGTGAAATCGCATCCGACCTGGTCGACGCCCAGCAGGCGCGACGCGCGCTGGATTACCTGGTGGGCTTCAACCTGTCGCCGCTGCTGTGGAAGAAAATCAGCCCCGGCCTGTCCGCCGGCCGCGTGCAGTCGCCCGCCCTGCGCATGATCGTCGAGCGCGAGGAGGAAATCGAAGTCTTCGTGGCGCGCGAGTACTGGACCCTGCACCTCGATAGCCACAAGGACACGCAGGCATTCACCGCCCGACTTACCCAGTTCAAGGGCGAAAAGATCGAACAGTTCTCGGTCGAGCACGAAGCGCGCAGCAAGGAGTGGCTGGCGATGCTGGAAGGTCGCGATGCGACCGTGATGCGCATCGAAAAGAAGCGCCGAGCCCGCCATCCCGGGGCGCCGTTCACCACTTCGACGCTGCAGCAGGCCGGCGTGCGCCAGCTCGGCATGACAACCGACCGGGTGATGCGCACTGCCCAGCAGCTGTATGAGGGGATCGATCTGGGGGAGGGCCCGGTCGGCCTCATCACCTACATGCGAACCGACTCGGTGAACCTGGCACAGGAAGCAATCACCGACATCCGCAAGTATGTGGGCGCCCACTTCGACAAGGATTTCCTGCCGCCTACCGCACAGCACTACAAGGCCAAGACCAAGAACGCGCAGGAAGCGCACGAAGCGGTACGGCCCACCTCGATTGCCCGCACGCCCGATTCGGTCAGGGAGCGTCTATCGCACGACCAGGCGCGTCTCTACGAACTAATCTGGAAGCGGACCGTGTCCTCGCAGATGACCGCCGCACAGTTCGACACCGTTGCCGCCGACATCACGGTGGGCGAAGGCACCTTCCGCGCCACGGGTCAGACCCTGGCTTTTGCCGGTTTTCTCGCGGTCTATCAGGAGGACGACGAGGAAGAGGAATCCAGGCTGCCGCCACTGCAGGAAGGCGAAACCCTGCCGGTCGACAAACTGTACGGCGAGCAGCACTTCACCCAGCCGCCGCCGCGCTACACCGAGGCCTCGTTGGTAAAGGCGCTGGAGGAATACGGCATCGGCCGCCCCTCTACCTACGCCAGCATCATCTCCACCCTGCAGGACCGCGAGTATGTGGTACTGGAAAAGAAACGCTTTCAGCCAACCGACATCGGCCGTCTGGTCAACTGCTTCCTCACCCGGCATTTCAACCATTACGTTGACTACGACTTCACCGCCAAGCTGGAGGACAAGCTCGACGATGTCTCCAACGGCAAGCGGGTGTGGTCACGCCTGCTGGGCGAATTCTGGAAGGAATTCGACGGTGACCTGAAAGCCAAGCAGGATGTCGAGCGCGGCTGTCCGATCACAGAGGCCTGCCCCAAGTGCGGCAAGCCGCTGTTCATGCAGGCAAGCAAGCGCGGCCTGTTCATCGGCTGTTCCGGCTATCCGGCGTGCGATTACACGCGGCCGCTGCATCCCGCCACAGCCGAAGGCGACAATATTCTGGGCAAGGATCCGGCCACCGGACTCGACGTCAAGCTGTTGTCGGGGCGCTACGGGCCTTATGTGCAGATCGGCGAGATGCCGGAGGACAAGAAGGCGCCGAAGCCACGTCGCGCCTCGTGGCCGAAGGAAATCCCGCTGGAAAACGCAACCCTCGAACAGGCGCTCAAATTTCTCTCGCTGCCGCGCGAAGTCGGACACCATCCGACTACCGGCCTGCCCATTGTCGCCAATAATGGCCGTTTCGGCCCCTATCTGCTGCACGACGGCAAGTTCAAATCGATTCCCAAGACCGACAGCGTGTACGACATCGATCTTCCGCGTGCGCTGGAAGTGCTGGTGATGGAACGCGCGCCGCGCGGCGCGGATTCCGCCGCATCGGTGCTGAAGGACCTCGGCGCGCACCCCGAGGACGGCAAGCCCGTGACCGTTCGCAGCGGCCGCTATGGCCCCTATGTGAAACATGGCACCACCAACGCCACCCTGCCGAAGGACATCACGCCGGAGGAAATCACGCTTGATGAGGCGCTTGCCCTGATCGCGGCACGGGTCGCCAAAGGGCCGGCGAAAAAGCCCGTAAGGAAGGCCGCCGCCAAACCCGCGGCCGAAAAGAAAAGCAGCAGTAAAACGACCAAGAAAGCGCCAGCGAAGAAGCCGGCAGCCAAAAAACCGGCGGCATGAACTGTCAGCCCTTGCTGCTCATGGTCAATGCCTTCATCGGCACGGCCGGCTACAAGTCACTTTATCAACAGCTTGGTTACCACGTCGTCACCGAGTGGTCCGAACGCAAGGCCATCAGCCTGGTGCGCAAGACGCCACCCGCCGTGCTGGTGGCGGATTTTTACCACCAGAGCGACTTCCGCGACCGCCTGTCGAACCTCGAGTCTCTGCTTGCCGCCATCCAGCGCACGCCGCAAACCCGTGTCCTGGTGTTCTATGAGCCGGCCCATCAGGTCGCGCTCGACAAGGTAAGGCAGCGCCTGCGCATCGATGTCGCGATGACCCTGCCCGTCGACGAACCGGTTTTGCGCGCCACCCTCCTACCCTGGCTTGAATGTTGCTGATCATCAATCAGAGGCCGGCTCTTAACTTTATGTCTGGGCCAGCCGTAATGATGACGTGTAACTATTGGAGACAGACATGCTGCGCTTTTCCCTTATTCCCCTGATGCTGGTGACTGCCATGGCGCATGCCGCTCCGCTCACGCTGGGCGTGGTACTGGGCCAGGAAGAGTCGCTGTCCGATCAGGACACCTACCAGCGCTATCGTGCCTTCGCCGCTGAAATTGAAAAGGCGCTCGGACAACCCATTCGCGTGCAGTATTACAAGCGCGGCTTTTCGGCAATCAAGAATGCCAAGGACGGCTCCCTCGACATGATCTTCGGCCCGTCCCAGGTCATTGCCAATGTCAGCCGCTACAAGTTCGAGCCCATACTCAAGTCGGATTCCACGACCGCCGCTGCCTTCGTTGCCGGCCCTCACTACAAGGGCAAGCTCACCGCCAAATCGGGCGCCAAGCTGGGTGTGCCGGATTATGAGTCGCTGATGGGCGGGATTGCACGTAGCGAAATCAACAGCCAGGGGCTGGCCAAATCCGATTTCGCGGAGATCAAGTTCCACCGCATGCCGGAAGCCCCACTATATGGCCTCAAGCTCGGCCGCTATGACCTTGCCGTGGCCTCCGCCGAGGAAGCCAAGACCTGGACCGCGGCCAATGGCGGCCGCATCATCCAGACCAGCGCGTCGGTACCGCTACGGGCGTTGACGGTGCACTCCGAAAACGTACCGGCAAGTGCCCAGCAAACCCTCGCCAGCAGCCTGCAGAAGAACAACAGCCTGAAGCTCGCCATGAGCCCGGCCACCAAGGCCGACTTCAAGAGCGTGGCGTCGATGCTCAACACCACCCCGACGGCCCTGCCCGGCGCCAAGGTCATTTCTGCTGCCGAAGCCAAGAACCTGATCGAAAAGGGAGTCCCGGTCTACGACGTCCGGGTGAAGGAAGAATACGACACCGCTCACGTACCCGGCGCCATCTCGGTTCCCTACGGCGAGAGCAGCGCCAAGGAGGTCGATTTCGATCCGGTTGACGACAAGTTTGCCCTCGACAAGCTGCCCAAGGACAAGAATGCCGCGCTGATGATGTATTGCGACGGAACGATCTGCTGGAAGAGCTACAAATCGGCCGTCATGGCGATCAAGGCCGGCTGGAAAAACGTCTACTGGTTCCGCGGCGGTTTCCCCGAATGGAAGGAAAAAAACATGCCGGTCGTGGCGAAGAAAGACTGAGTATCGGCCGTTCACAGCGGCTGACCTGAACGACAAAGAGCCCGGCACTGCCGGGCTCTTTCATTTGCCGCATCGCGAACTTGCGACTACTGTTCGTCAGCTGGGCCAGCGACATCACACGTCCAGATTGCGCACCCCCAGCGCATTGGTCTCGATGAATGCGCGGCGCGGCTCGACATCGTCACCCATCAGCGTAGTGAACATCTGATCGGACGAGATGGCATCCTCGATCTGCACCTTCATCAGACGGCGTACCTTGGGATCCATCGTGGTCTCCCACAACTGGCTCGGATTCATCTCGCCCAACCCCTTGTAGCGCTGGATGCTCATGCCGCGTTTGACCTCGCCAATCAGCCAGTCCATGGCTTCGCGGAAGCTCTGCACGGCCGCTTCCTTTTCGCCGCGGCGGATCTTCGCACCGAGCCCTACCAGGTCGCGCAGCAAGTCGCCGACCTTGACCAGTTGAGCATAGTCGCCGGACTCGAGCAGATCGGCTTCGAGAAAGCTGATGTGGGTGTTGCCGTGGGAATGACGGGTAATGCGCAGGCGATGGCTGTCGGATTCCGCCTGATACTCTGCAGCCACTTCGAAACGCTGTGAATCCAGCGCCGCTCCCAGACTAGCCTCGGACATCATGGCCGCACCGCTGTCATGCAGGCTCAGTCGCGGAATGCGCATCAGCGCCTGCAGTACCTCTTCGGGCAACAGGCGCGCCAGCCGCCCGCTGACGGCTTCGGCCAGGAAGTATTCACGCGCCAGTGTTTCCAGGGCTTCGCCGACTATCGGCATGGCGCCATCCATTGGTGTCAGTTCGGCATCCTTCATCGCCTCGATCATCAGGTGTTCCTTGAGCTCGTGCTCGTCCTTGATGTAACGCTCGCTGCGGCCATGCTTGACCTTGTAGAGCGGCGGCTGGGCAATGTAGATGTGGCCGCGCTCGACCAGCTCCGGCATCTGGCGATAAAAGAAGGTCAGCAGCAGGGTACGGATGTGCGCGCCGTCGACGTCGGCGTCGGTCATGATGATGATGCGGTGGTAGCGCAGCTTGTCGGGGTTGTAATCCTCCTTGCCGATGCTGGTGCCGAGTGCGGTGATCAGGGTGGCAATCTCCTGGCTGCCGATGACCTTGTCGAAACGCGCACGCTCGACGTTGAGAATCTTGCCCTTCAGCGGCAGGATCGCCTGAAACTTGCGGTCGCGTCCCTGCTTGGCCGAACCGCCCGCGGAATCGCCCTCGACCAGGTAGATTTCGCACAGCGCCGGGTCCTTTTCCTGGCAGTCTGCCAGCTTGCCTGGCAGGCCGAGACCGTCCATGACGCCCTTGCGGCGCGTGATTTCCCGCGCCTTGCGGGCGGCTTCGCGAGCGCGCGCGGCGTCGACGATCTTGTTGCACAGGAGCTTGGCGTCGCTGGGATTTTCCAGCAAATACTCGGAAAGCTTTTGGCCGACCACTTCCTGCACCACCGGCTGCACCTCGCTGGAAACAAGTTTGTCCTTGGTCTGCGACGAGAACTTGGGCTCGGGCACCTTGACCGAAAGGATACAGGTCAGCCCCTCGCGCATGTCGTCGCCGGTGGTATCGACCTTGGCTTTCTTCGCCAGCTCGTTTTCCTCGATGTATTTGTTCAGCACCCGCGTCATCGCCATGCGCAGGCCGGTCAGGTGCGTGCCGCCGTCGCGCTGCGGAATGTTGTTGGTGAAGCACTGCACGGTTTCGGAATAGCTGTCGTTCCACTGCATGGCGACTTCGACGGTCATGCCGTCCTTTTCGCCGATGGCATGGAAAATTTTGGGATGCAGCACGTTCTTGACGCGGTTCACGTACTCGACGAAGCCCTTGACGCCACCAGAATGCGCGAAGTTCTCGGTCTTGCCGTCGCGATGATCGATGAGCTCGATCTTCACCCCGTTGTTGAGGAAGGACAGTTCGCGGATACGCTTGGCGAGGATGTCGAAGTGATACACGACCTGACCTACGCCAAAGATTTCCTCGTCGGCCAGGAAATGCACTTCGGTACCACGGTTTTTGGTTTCGCCGACGACTTGCATCGGTGAAACTTCCACGCCGTTCTGGATTTCGACCGGGCGGTTTTCCACCTTGCCGCGATGGAATTCCATCGCGTATTTCTTGCCATCGCGGCGCACGACCAGCTTCAGCCATTTCGACAGGCCATTGACGCACGACACGCCGACACCGTGCAGACCGCCCGACACCTTGTAGCTATTCTGATTGAACTTGCCGCCGGCGTGCAGCACGGTCATGACGATTTCCGCCGCGCTGCGCTTCGGTTCGTGCTTGTCGTCGAACTTGATGCCGACCGGGATGCCGCGTCCGTTATCGGAAATAGAAATCGAGTTGTCGGGGTGGATGATGACCTTGATGTCGTCGCAATACCCCCCCAGCGCCTCGTCGATGGCGTTGTCCAGCACCTCGAACACCATGTGGTGCAGGCCGGTGCCGTCGGAGGTGTCGCCGATGTACATGCCAGGGCGCTTGCGCACCGCTTCCAGACCTTCCAGCTGCTGGATGCTGTCTTCGTCGTAACCGCCGTTGGCGTTGTCAGGCTTGTTGCTCATGGTGTTCCTAATGGTTTGTTGCAGGAAAGAAGCGGTTGTTGCGGACCTAGATACGCATCGGCATCACGACATACTTGAATCCGGGCTCGGCATCGCTGGTCAGCAGCATGCTGCTGTTGGCATCCCCCAGCGACAATGTGACGTCCTGGGTATTCAGCGCCCCCATGCCGTCAAGCAGGTAGGTGACGTTGAAACCCACGTCCAGCGGATCCCCCTGGTACTGGACCTCGATCTCATCCGCCGCCTCTTCCTGCTCGTTGTTGTTGCAGACGATCCCCAGGGCGTTGCTGCTCATCACCAGGCGTACCCCGCGGAATTTTTCGTTGGAAAGAATCGAAGCGCGCTGCAGGGCCTGCATGACAGACTGACGGTTGGCCACGAGATGGCGCGGCTGACTGGTCGGGATAACGCGCTGGTAATCCGGAAACTTGCCATCCACCACCTTGCTGACCAGTTCGGTGTCAGGCAGGCGGATAGTCACCTGATTGGCCCCCATGCGCAGGCTGACAGGCGTGTCGGAGTCGTCGAGCAACTTGGTAAGTTCCATCACGGTTTTGCGCGGGATGATGACTTCGCGGGCCGTCGCTTCCTGCTCCATCTGGGTTTCAGCATAGCTCAAGCGGTGGCCATCGGTGGCCACCACGCGCAAGGTCTTGCCGTCAAGTACCAGGAGCATGCCATTGAGATAATAGCGGATGTCCTGGCTGGCCATGGCGAACTGCACCAGCTGCAGCAGATGTTTCAGGGTTTTTTGCGGCAGGCTGATCTCGTCACCCAGTCCGGCTCCAGTTTCCATGCGGGGAAAATCCGCCGCGGGCAGGGTTTGCAGCGTGAAGCGCGACTTGCCCGCGCTGACCACGACCTGGCTGTCCTTGCTGTCAATCTTGACCTTGGCACTGTCAGGCAGGGCACGAACGATATCGAATAGCTTGCGGGCGGCGACTGTCACCGCAAAATCCTCGCCGATTCCCGCATTCTCCAGTTGGGTGCTTATCTGCAGTTCGAGATCGGTAGCCAGCAGGGTCAATGCACCAGCCTTTCTTTCCAGCAACAGGTTGGAAAGGATGGGAAGGGTATGGCGCCGCTCGACGACCCCCACCGTTGCCGAAAGAGACGCCAGCAGGGCGTTACGTTCGCTTTGTACTAATAGCATTTATATCTTCCTGAAATTCGTAATTAAAGCGGTCAAAAACTGGGGGCAGTCTGAATTCAGTATTTAAAACAATGCGTTGACGCGTTTCAATGCTGTGGGTAACTGCTGTCCCTGGCGGGAGAGATGGGGACAAGTCCAGCCCTCTTCGCGGTGCATGCCGGCTTGTCCACAATCCATCCTCAGCCTGTCAGGGTTTGTAGCAACACCAGATAGTCCCGGCCGATATCCACTTCGGTTTCACGCAACTCAGCCACTTTGCGGCAGGCATGGATGACGGTGGTGTGGTCGCGCCCGCCGAAGGACTCACCGATTTCCGGCAGGCTCTGGTTGGTCAGTTCCTTGGCCAGCGCCATGGCGATCTGGCGCGGTCGTGCCAGATTGCGCGTGCGCTTCTTCGAATACATGTCAGCGACCTTGATCTTGTAGAAATCGGCGACGGTCTTCTGGATATTTTCGATCGACACCATGCGCGAAGTCGAGGCGATCAGATCGCGCAGCGCTTCCTTGACCAATTCAAGGGTGATGGGCTTCTCGTGAAACCGGGAAAACGCAATGACCCGTTTCAGCGCGCCTTCCAGCTCGCGCACGTTGGAGCGAACCTGTTTGGCAATGAAAAAAGCCACAGTCTCGTCAAGTTTGGCCTTTTCGCTCTGCGCTTTGGCCAACAGGATGGCGACCCGCATTTCCAGTTCGGGAGGTTCGACGGCAACGGTCAGACCCCAGGCAAAGCGCGATTTAAGGCGGTCGTCGAGTCCGGTGATCTCCTTGGGAAAGGTGTCGCAGGTGATGACGATCTGCTTCTTGTTCTCGATCAGCGAATTGAATACGTAAAAGAATTCTTCTTGGGTCCGGTCCTTCTTGGCGAGAAACTGGATGTCATCCACCAGCAGCAGGTCCAGCGACATGTAACGCCGCTTGAGGTCGTCGAACTGCTTGTTGAGATAGGCCTTGACCACATCGTCGACATAATCGTTGGCGTGGATGTAGTTGATGCGCGCGGCGGGGTTGGCGTTGCGTACGGTGTTGCCGATCGCCTGCAGCAGGTGGGTCTTGCCCAGTCCCACCCCGCCATAAATGAACAAGGGGTTGTAGGCGAGGCCGGGATTTTCGGCAATCTGCAGGGCTGCCGCGCGTGCCAGCTGGTTGGCGCGGCCGGAGACGAAGTTGTCGAAGGAAAACCCCGGGTTGAGCCGCAATCCGCCCTGGGTAGGCTGGGCAGGGGTGGCTGCGGGCGCAGCAGGAACGGCATCAGCGGCGGGATTGTTTGGCGCCGACCGTGGAGCGGCGACCTTTTTGCCAAGGGCATAGGTGATGGCGATCGGACGCGCATAGAATTCCTGCGCCCAGTTGTCGATCAGTTCGGCAAATTTCTCGCGCACCCAGTCCATGACGAAATGATTGGGCGCGAAAATACGCACCTCGCCATTGGCATCGTCAAACACCAGGGGTTTGATCCAGGTACTGAATTGCTGCTGGGTCAGGCTGGCGCGAAAGCGCTCTTGGCAGACGTCCCAGAAGGAATTCATGGTCGATGGGGAAGGCGGGGAGAGAAGCATGGTTTTGTGGACCGAATCTTACTCCGCTTCCTCGAGGTTATCCACAGGCACGGAAAGCAGATTCTCTGGCGGCGAGGCGGACGAACTTGACATGCCTGGGGGCGGGCGGGTCTAATATGCGGTTTTTCAACGCATTTTTATTTCGCCGTTGCCCAGTGGGCCGGTCCAGTCGAAAGGAATCAGCATGAAACGCACTTATCAGCCCTCAACCGTTCGTCGCAAGCGCACTCACGGCTTTCGCGCCCGCATGAAAACCAAGGCGGGCCGCCAGATCATAAATGCGCGTCGTGCCAAGGGCCGGAGCCGCCTGGCTGTCTGATCGTCGTCCTCGGAACGATAACAGCCGTTCAGGTGCGAATTCGCGATGCGCGGCTGGTCAATCCGGCGGAATTTGACCAGGTCTTTGCTGAAAATCAGCGGGCTCGCACGGATTGCCTGATCGTTCTGGCGCGGCCCAATCAATCTGGACATGCGCGTCTCGGCATGGTGATATCGAAGCGGCAGCTGCCACGCTCCGTCGATCGCAACCGGGTCAAACGCTGCATCCGGGAATCTTTTCGTTTAAATCTGAATGAACTGCCTGCCTGTGATTTTGTGGTTCGGCTGATCGAAAAGCCGAAACCGGGCGACGAGGCGCGCGACCTGGGTCGCGCCCTGAAACGCGCCGGTCATCGCGCGATGGAAAAATGGCCCGCGCCACAAGCCGCGACAGCGTCGAACTCCGTCTTACCCAAATAAAGCGTTCCCCATGGATAACCAGCGGCTGATACTCTTCATCGTCTTTTCCTTCTCCCTGCTGCTGCTGTGGGAAGCCTGGCAATCCAAGCAGGAGCCTGTACCGGCACCGGTTACAAGGGAAGCTACCGGACAGACTGGCGTCCCGACGCCGAGTCCGGCGCTCGGTAGCCCCGCCGCCGTTCCTGCCAGCGCGCCGGTACAGAGCGGCTTTGCCCGGGGTGAACGCGCCGTGGTCGAAACAGACGTGCTGCGCGCCGAGATTGACGCCAACGGTGGCGACCTGCGCAGGCTGCAATTGCTGCCCTATCGTGAAACCGAAGACAAGACCAAGGTCTTTACTCTGTTCGAGGACAGCCCGGATCGTCCTTATCTGGCCCAAAGCGGCCTGGTAGGACAGGGCATGCCGACCCACCGCACGCCGTTCCAGATCAATCCCGGGACGTATCGCTTTACCGGCGGAGCGACCCAACTGGAAGTGCCCCTGGTGTGGAACGATCCGGCGACCGGCGTACGCATCGAAAAGACCTACCTATTCAAGCGCGGCAGCTACCAGATCGAACTGAAAACCCGCGTGGTCAATCAGGGTTCCACGCCCATCGACCTGACGCCGTATTACCAGTTCACCCGTCACGGCGAAGCGCCACGCGGGGAATCCTTCTTTCTCTATACCTACACTGGACCGGCGTTCTACACTGACGCCAAGAAGTTCCAGAAGGTCAAATTTGAAGACATCGTGAAGGGCAAGGCCGAGCACGAAAAAACAGCCAACGATGGCTGGGTCGGGATGATCCAGCACCACTTTGTTTCGGCCTGGCTGCCGCGGGACGGTGTCAAGCGCGAGTACTACACGCGCTCGCTGGGCGAGGGCCTGTATTCGGCCGGCGTCATTCTGAGCGAAGGCCAATTGGCGCCGGGGCAGGAGAAAACCTTCAGCATTCCGCTGTATGGCGGACCGCAAACCCAGGTCGTGCTGGAGAAAATGGCGCCCGGTCTGGACCTGTCGCGAGACTACGGCTGGCTGACGCCGCTTGCCTATCCCATTTTCTGGTCGCTGGAAAAAATCGAGCGTATCGTAGGCAACTGGGGCTGGGCGATCATCATTCTCACCATTCTCATCAAGCTGGCGCTGTATCCGCTGTCGGCAGCGGGCTACAAGTCGATGGCCAAGATGAAAAAGCTCACGCCGCGCCTGCAGCAGTTGAAGGAAACCTTCGGCGACGATCGCGCCAAGCTGCATCAGGCCATGGCCGAGATGTACAAAAAGGAAAAGATCAATCCGCTCGGCGGCTGTCTGCCCATCCTGATCCAGATTCCGGTATTCATCGCGCTTTACTGGGTGCTGCTCGCCGCGGTCGAAATGCGCGGCGCGCCCTGGCTGGGCTGGATCACCGACCTGACCGCCCCCGATCCCTGGTACATCCTGCCGATCGTGATGGGCATCACCTCGATTCTCCAAGTCAAGCTCAACCCGCAGCCGATGGATCCGATGCAGGCCAAGATCATGATGATCATGCCGGTCGCCTTTACCGTGATGTTCGTGTTCTTCCCGGCCGGACTGGTACTTTACTGGGTCGTCAACAACATTCTGTCGATCGCGCAGCAATGGGCGATCAACCGCCAGGTTGTCAGTGCGGAAGCCCGCAAGGCCTGAGGCTTAGTGAAGGACCAGGCTGTCGAGCGCCTGGGGCTTGTGTACCCAGTAGCCCTGAACGTAGTCCACCCCCTGGGCTTTTAGCCAGGAATAGGCGCCCTCGCTGTCGACGAATTCGGCGATCACCTTGAGTCCGAGGGCGTGCGCCACGTCGACCATCGAGGCGGTGAGTGCCTGGTCGGTCTTGTCGCTGAGGATGTTGCGGATATAGGTGCCGTCTATCTTCAGATAGTCCAGCGGCAGGCTGCGCAGATAGCTGTAGGAGCTGTAGCCGCTGCCGAAATCGTCCAGCGCGATCCGGCAACCCAGCCGGCGGAGCTTGCGCAACGAACGGACAGCCGCATCCAGGTTGCCGATGGCGGCGGTCTCGGTGACCTCGAAAATCAGCTTGCCGGTGACATCGGGAAACTCCGACAGCAGATCCACCATGGCATCGACATGCTGCGGTACGGTCAGGCTGGCACCGGAAAGGTTGACCGACAGGCCGCTGAGTTTCGCGATCAGGTGGCCATTCTGGTCCATCCACTCAAGCGTTGACCGCAAGACCCAGATATCCAGTTCCTGGATGCGTCCCGTCTGTTCAGCCATCACCACCAGGCTCTGGGTGGTGTGGTTGGGGATCTGTTTCTGATCCACGCCGAGCAGGACTTCGTAGTGCGAGAGTGCGCCTTCGGTGCAGGCAGAGATCTTCTGGCAGCGCAGATAGAGTGCGGGATAGGGCAAGGCGTCATCCTGCGCGATGTCGGCATTCGCTGCACTGAGACACGACAGGTCGAACCCGGACTGCTGCCGTAGCGGGGCGCACGCCTGGTTGGCGCGCCGCAGGACATTCGAGGGCGTGGGCGCGGAATCGGACTCGCTGTCTGCCAGCGGGACCACGGCACCGAGCATCTTCCATTCCGGATGCAGGCTTTCGAGCTCGATCTTGAGGAGGGTGAGGCGCTCGGCCAGGTGCGCGGGGTTCTGCGGAGAAAAAACCATCATGAAGGAAACATCGCTCAGTCGGCCGCAGTGCTCCCCGTTTTGCAGCGATTCCAGCAGGATCTCGCCGGTCCGCTTCTGCATCACCGTCAATTCGTCACCGGGAAGAGAGGACAGGCTGGCGCGCATGGTGGGAATCTCGATCAGCGCGCAATAGGTCGGCGGCTGGGTGACCGCATGGGTCAGGCGGCGCTCCAGTTGGTCCATCAATGCGGCGCGCTTCAGACAGCCGCTGGCGGGATCCTGCCAGGTATAGGCATGCACCGCATTCAGGCTGGCGGTGAGGGTGACGTTGGCGATGCGCTCGAGATAGGGCTCGTCGAAACTGCCCGCCTCTTCGATCAGGCCTTCGTCGAGGTCGTGGAGGAAGCGCTCGGCGGGGATTTCCAGCAAGGCGGTGGCGGACCGGTTAAGCAACGCCCATTTTCCGTCATGCATCCCCAGTACTTCATAAGGAATCGCCTCCGCCCCGCCCTTGACGACACACCAGCCGGTATTGATCAGTCCCGAGTCGGTTTTTAACGGGACTAGTTTGGCAAGCTGTTGCGCACGGCGGGATTGCTGCTGGGCATGAAACTGCGCGTTGATCCTGTCCAGCAGGGCATTTACCTGCTGCAGGGCGGCATCGGCATTCTCCTGCCCCAGCAACCATTGCATGCCCAGACTGGTGGCGCGGTGAATCGCGGGATCGAGAAACTGGCCGCGATCGTCGGCGCCCCGGTGCAGCGCGTCGAGAGAATTGAGCAGGGCCCAGGCCGGGTGGTCCGGCTGGGTCTGGTAGGTGAGACCGTTGAGGGTGTACTCCAGCAACAGGCCCTGTGCCTGCAACATCAGGGCGCGGACCTGGGAGGCCTGGCTGAGGTTTTCCGGCCCGGAATCCATCGGTGGGGGCTGCTGCTTGAAGGCGATCAGGCCCTCCAGAGCGGTGTTGTCGAGATCGGAAAACCCACCCAGATTTTGCCCGGCTTCGGCGGGTGGGCTCCAGCCCGGCTGAGGCCAGGTTTCCCCTGGTGCCGGAAAGGCGAGCTCAGGGAGGAAGTGGCCCAGTACGCGATCGCGGGCCATGAGGCCGGGGACGTGCGGATGAACCGCTACATTCATGCCCGCTGGCGGCGTGGATTGAGGCGGAGGCGTACCAGTGGGGCCGCCGCCCGTTCCGGTAAGCCTGGCCAGCAACTCCTGTAAGACATTTGTCTGCGCAGGATGCGGTTGAGTAGCCGTCGTGTCGTCGTCCGATCCGGGACGTTCGCCCCAACTGGATTCCTGCAGCCATTTTTCCAGGTTGGGTGTGTCAGCCGGATCTTGACGGGCAGGCAAGGGAGCGTCGCCGATGATATCAGCCATGGCCTGATAGAGCGGCTGGGCATGTTTCTTGAAGGCGTCGGACATTACTTCGTAACATAGGGCCCGGGTAGTGGGACCCAACTCGAGCGAATCGAGCCGCTCGGCGAGACACGCCAGAATGCTTTCTGTCTGGTAAGGGTGCGAAACCTGCTTGCGGTCCTTTTTCAGCAGGGCGGCATAGAGTTGGTTGAACCCATGGGCTGTCGGACCGAGGGATTCGTCTGCGCTGTGGGCGATGCCGGTTCGACGTACCCAGTCATCCATCTTGTCCATGTCGACCAGTTCCAGCTGGTCAGCGTTTTGACCGTCGGCCAGGCTGCCACTTTTCAATTCCGGATACATTGGATAGGCGAGGGTCAACCTGCGGGTGAGCTCGGCATGCTCCAGGCTCAACATGGGGTAAAGGCCGTCGAGCTCGGCGACCTCCTTCAGGCGTGATGTCCGCAGGCGGGCGGCGTCAATTCTTTCAGGCAGGATCTGATAGAACTCATCCACTACTGATTTCATGCTTTGGATGAATTGCGTATGGCAGGCATGCTGAATCTGAAGGATCGAAAGGCCGCCAGCCAGATTCGTGGCGCCTTGCCGGCTCACGGTTTGCAGCACGGTGAGGACGGGGGCGGGTGCCTGTTTCAGCGTCAGAAGGGCACGCTGTCCCTGAATGTGAACAATCAGCGTGTCGCAGTGAAAGTGCTGGTCCCTGGAATCAAAATCCAGGCGAGCTTTGCTGCCGACCAGGCGATCGGGGAGGCTTGATTGAAAATCGTAAGCCAGTCCGTGGTCGGTCAGCTTGGCAATCATACCGAAAAAGGGCGCACGTCCCTCCACCTGCAAGATCGCAGGCAACTGGATGAGGCGCGTTGCGAAAGCGTTGATTTCTGACACGTGTCTGAATCGCTGGCCGTATAACCCGATCGACTGTATGGAAATTCTGTTCCACCCTTACTGAGAATATCGGCAGGCAGACGGAAAATTTGAGTTCTCCGCCCTTTCGAGAACGGAAACATCCGAAGGGATAGGGCAGCGTAACGACGGGTGGCCGCGCTAGAATGGCCCGTGTTCGTGTTTCGGGACGTTTTTCGGTCCCCTCGTCCTTCACCCGCAGCCATGCCAGCAAGCGCAAACAAGCCCCCTGAGACTATCGCCGCCATCGCCACCGCGCCGGGTCGCGGCGGGGTGGGGGTCGTGCGGGTGTCGGGTGCGGACGTTCCGTCTATTGCTGCAGCGATTCTGGGGCATGTACCGGCGCCCCGTCATGCGGCCTATTGTCGGTTTCTGGATGGCGACGGCGCTACCCTTGACGAGGGTATTGCCCTGCTGTTCGTCGCGCCGCATTCCTTCACCGGTGAGCACGTCCTGGAATTGCAGGGCCACGGCGGGCCGCAGGTGCTAAATCTGATCCTGCAACGCTGCGTCGGGCTGGGTGCGC
This sequence comes from Thiobacillaceae bacterium, assembly GCA_041736375.1. GTDB lineage: Bacteria > Pseudomonadota > Gammaproteobacteria > Burkholderiales > Thiobacillaceae > Thiobacillus. The sequence goes on along the minus strand of JBGSTQ010000341.1, from coordinate 5,175 downwards.
GGTTGGCCGAACCCGGCGAATTCACCCGGCGCGCTTTCCTCAATGGCAAGCTCGATCTGGCGCAGGCCGAAGCGGTGGCGGACCTGATCGATGCGCAAAGCGAGGCGGCGGCACGTTCTGCGGTGCGTTCGCTGTCGGGCGCGTTTTCCGAACGCATTGCCGAACTGGTCGAGGGCCTGACCCGCTTGCGCATGCTGGTGGAGGCGACGCTGGACTTTCCCGAGGAAGAGATCGACTTTTTGCGGCAAGCGGACGCTTTTGGCCGTCTCGACGAAATCGATCGCCGCCTTGCAGCGGTGCGGGCTCAAGCCCGCCAGGGTGCGCTGCTGCGCGAGGGGCTGACGGTGGTGCTGATCGGCCAGCCCAACGTCGGCAAGTCCAGCCTGCTGAACCGCCTGGCAGGGTTCGAGGCGGCGATCGTGACCGAGATTGCCGGCACCACCCGCGATACCGTGAGCGAGGCGGTCCAGATCCAGGGCGTGCCGCTACATGTCATCGATACCGCGGGTCTGCGCGAAACCGACGACCCGGTGGAAACGCTCGGCATCGCGCGCACCTGGGCGGCGGTGGAAAGGGCCGATGCGGCCCTTCTTCTGGTGGACGCCGCTCACGGGCTCACGGCACAGGAGCATACGATCCTGGCGCGTCTGCCGCAGATCCCGCGTCTCACCGTGCACAACAAGATCGATCTTTCCAGGGAAGGTCCGCGGACGGCCGACGAAGAAATCTGGTTGTCGGCCAAGACCGGTGCGGGAATCGAATTGCTGCAGCAGAAGTTGCTCGAGCTGGCAGGCTGGCAGGCGGCGGGCGAGGGTGCGTTCATGGCACGTTCCCGGCATCTCGAGGCACTGGAGCGCGCGGCATTGCACCTTGATCAGGCACGCGAGGTCACCGCGCAACTCGAACTCTTCGCCGAAGAATTGCGACTGGCCCAGTCCGCCCTGTCGGAAATTACCGGAGAGTTCAGCGCCGACGATCTGCTGGGTGAGATCTTCGGCAAGTTCTGCATCGGCAAGTGAAAAGTCTGACGGAACCTTCCAGGCTTATCCGCACATTCTTCCCAGGTTGGGGTATCCATGTTCACCAAAACGAGTTTCTACAGAAATATCAGGAACCGCGTCTGGGCCAAGCGCGGAATCGCCAAGTTTTCGGGCGTCGGGGTTGCCGGTCACCTTGAATTCGAGTCGCCAATACGCCTCGGTAATACTTCCATCGCCGGTAATGTCGAGATAGGAGCCTTCTCCTACATGCGGGGGGGAGAGATTCACGGCACGGTTTCGATAGGACGCTATTGTTCGATTTCGGGTGCCGTATTTATCGGTTTGACCAGTCACCCGACCGGTTTCCTCTCGACGCATCCATTCCAGTATGGCCGCGGCGTGTTCTCCTTTCGCAGGGACATGCCCATGCCGCAAACGCGCTTCAGCGACGATCGTCCTGTCATCATCGGGTCCGATGTGTGGATAGGCAGAGGTGCGATGGTCCTCCCCGGGGTGACACTTGGAGACGGTTGCATCGTGGGTGCGGGCTCGGTTGTAACCAGGGATGTGCCGCCCTACGCGATTTGCGGTGGCATCCCGGCAAAGGTGATCAAATTTCGCTTTGACGAGAGCACCATGGAAACACTGCTCGAACTTCGGTGGTGGCAATACGATCTCACAGCCATGCCCGGCATACCCTACGACAGGCCGCAGGAAGCGATCACTGCCATTCGGGCGGCCATATCGGCAGGGAGCCTGCAAGAGATACAGCGAACCAGGTTGTGTTACTAGCGAATCGGCTTGCTGCAGGCCTCATCGCGAGTTCCTGCGACCTGATGGACTTTGATCAGTTCGAAGACGGACCGCCAAAGCTGAAGGGATCAGGTGCAATGGCGGCATCACAGGCGAAATGGTGGCTGCGCCACCCGTGCAGGTCGGACAGAAACAGCAGTTCGCTCATGGCGGCGAGCGGGAAACCGTGCCGTCCGCCATGGCTATCGATCAGCAAGCCGTCCAGATAGGGTGCGATCGCAGGGTCATTCCAGAGACGCACGACCTCAGCGGAGAGGTGGGGGAATGCGGCTTCGAGGATGCTGATTTCGGCAGCTGAGGCCAAGAGGTTTTGCTGACAACTTATGGGCTTGAAATGAATATGGGCGCAATGGCACAGGGCAACAAGCGCGATATCGGGCGCGAAGATTCGGAGACGTTTCCATGTTGACGTGGCAGGGCATTTTTGACGAAATCCGAAGCCATCGCTCTACGCTGCTGCAGGCAAACCTTGTTGCGCTGCTGGCGGTAATGGCATCGGTGCCGGTGCCCCTGTTGTTGCCTCTGATGGTCGACGAGGTGCTGCTGAATCACCCCGGCGCTTTCGTGGCGGTGATTGGTGCGTGGTTTCCACAGAACTGGCATGGTCCGGTGCTGTTCATCGGCGTGGTGCTGTTGATGACGGTAGGGCTGCGGCTGCTGTCGATTCTGCTCAACGTCTGGCAAGGTCGTGAATTTTCCCTGCTGGCCAAGCAGGTGGTCTATCGCATTCGTGTGCAGATGCTGGGCCGTCTGTCGAGAATTGCCCTGTCCGAATTCGAGACCGTGGGCGCGGGCCGGGTGACCTCGCATTTCGTGACGGACCTCAATGCGATCGACGCCTTTCTCGGCGCGTCGATTTCCGGCTTCGTTGTGTCGGTGCTGACTCTGATCGGCGTGGCGGCGGTGCTGTTCTGGATGCACTGGCAGCTGGCGCTGTTCATCCTGCTACTGAATCCTCTGGTGATCCTGTTTTCCACCCGTCTGGGCAAGCGGGTGAAGGATCTGAAGAAGCATGAAAACCGCGCTTTCGAGGTGTTTCAGGAAGCCCTGTCGGAAACCCTCGACGCGCTGACGCAAATCCGCGCGATGAACCGGGAAAAACATTATCTGGCGCGGGTGACCGCGAAGGCGGCCGATATCCGCCGCCATGCCGCCGCGTTTGCCTGGAAATCCGATGCGATGAGCCGGTTTTCCTTCTTCGTTTTTCTCGCCGGATTCGACGCCTTTCGTGCCGGAGCGATGCTGATGGTGGTGTTTTCCAATCTGTCCATCGGCGAGATGCTGGCGGTGTTCGGCTACCTGTGGTTCATGATGACTCCGGTGCAGGAACTGGTGGGAATACAGTACGCCTGGTTCGCCGCCAACGGCGCCATGGGACGCATCAACGCGCTGCTTGGCCTGCATAGTGAGCCTCAGCATCCGGCTATGCGCGATCCGTTTGCCGGATCGGCGACGGTGGGGATCACGCTTGAGCACGTCAGTTTTGCCTACGCGGACGGCGAAACGGTGCTCGACGACGTCAGTCTGAGCGTGGCCGCAGGCGAGAAGGTGGCGCTGGTGGGCGCCTCGGGTGGCGGCAAATCGACGCTGGTGCAGGCTCTGCTCGGCCTCTACCCGGTCCGGAGCGGAAAGATCCTTTATGGCGACGCAGCGGTGACGGAAATCGGCTGGGACACGGTGCGCGAGCATGTCGGCGTGGTGCTGCAGCACCCGGTATTGTTCAACGACAGCGTGCGCGCCAATCTTGCCCTGGGTCGAGAAGCTGACGACTCGGTGCTTTGGCAGGCGCTGGAGATTGCCCAGCTCAGGGACATCATCGCTGCGCTGCCGCAGGGGCTGGATACGGTGGTCGGGCGACACGGCGTTCGGTTGTCGGGCGGCGAGCGGCAACGCCTGGCGATAGCGCGCATGATCGTCGCCGATCCCCGCGTGGTGATCCTCGACGAGGCCACCTCAGCGCTGGACACCGACACCGAGCGAAGGCTGCATCAGGCCTTGAGCGGCTTCCTTCAGGGCCGCACCACCATCATCATCGCCCATCGGCTGTCGGCAGTGAGACAGGCGGACCGCATCCTGGTGTTCGAAAATGGTCGGGTGGTGGAAGAGGGCGCGCACGAGACCCTGATCGAACGCGGCGGCCTGTATCACAAGCTCTATCATCACGCCTGAAAAATTCTTTTGGAAGAACCGAGAGTTTCAGCGTTTTCTGATATAGTTCGCCGAGTTGTGCATACAGTAGTTGGGCCGGTGGATTCATTCCAGCCATGCCCCGGGACTGTTCTCACAGCCCCATCGTCCTCGACCTCTCTTTTGTGCCGCCGGTTTTTTTGCAACCGGCAGTGACAAGTCTTGCGGTTGGCGCCGATGTGATCGACGCGATCCGTGGGCGTTTTTCAGAACGCCGCTAATTTCCGGTTCGTAATTTTATGACCTGTTCGGTTTTGTGCCGGAGACGGGTCTGGTTTGCGCATTCATTCAAGCGCACTGAAAAAGGTATTGTCATGAGCTTTTCCGAATTGGGGCTTGATCCCCTCATCCTTAAATCTGTCCTGGCCGCGGGCTACGAAAGCGCCACGCCGGTACAGCTGAAAGCGATTCCTGCCGCGCTGACCGGCCGCGATCTGCTGGTGTCCTCGAACACCGGCAGCGGCAAGACGGCGGCGTTTCTGCTGCCGTCGATCCAGCGCCTGCTGGTCGAGTCGGCCGGCAAGAGTATCGGCCCGCGCGTGCTGGTGCTCACCCCGACGCGAGAACTGGCGCTTCAGGTCGAAAAATCGGCGATGAAGTATGGCAAGGACATGCGCCGCTTCCGCACCGCCTGCCTGGTCGGCGGAGCACCGTATGGCCTGCAACTCAAGCGCCTGAGCCAGCCGGTCGATGTGGTGGTGGCGACCCCGGGTCGCCTCATCGATCACCTGGAACGCGGCAAGATCGATTTCTCGCGTCTGGAAGTGCTGGTGTTGGATGAAGCCGACCGCATGCTGGACATGGGCTTCGTCGACGACATCAAGGCGATCGCTGCGCGTTGCCCGGCCGAGCGCCAGACCCTGTTGTTCTCGGCCACGCTCGATGGCGTGGTCGGCAACCTGGCGCGCGAAATGACCCACGACGCCCTGCGCATCGAAATTGAAGCCGCGCCCAAGGCGGAAGCGAAGATCGAGCAGCGCCTGCTTTTTGCGGACAACATGGATCACAAGACCCGTCTGCTCGACGCACTGCTGCGCGACGTGGAGATGACGCAGGCGATCGTGTTCGCCTCGACCAAGCGCAGCACCGAAGAGATTTCCGACTTGCTGGCGGATAGCGGCTTTGCTTCCGACGCGCTGCATGGCGACATGCAGCAGGGCCAGCGGAATCGCGCGCTGCAGCGCCTGCGCGAGGG